>CACCPR010000034.1 GCA_902548045.1 uncultured Pelagibacteraceae bacterium | reverse complement strand
AAGAGCATATAAGACCTAATGACAACGTTGTTTTAGATGAAATTATAAAACACTCGGTTGATTTACATAAGGATCTGCTTCAAAAAAATAATATTACTTGTAAAATTGAAACAGAAAATAAAAATACAGAATTTAAGGGCGATAGAAATAGACTAACAGAGGTTTTTAATAATTTAATTGATAATGCAATCAAATATAGCGAGAAAAATACAAAAATTAATATTCTTGTTAGAACAAATGAAAATAACATTGATGTCATTATAAAAGACCAGGGCATTGGAATTCCAAGAGAACATATTCCAAAAATTACAGAGAGATTTTTCAGAGTAAATCCAGAAAAAAGTAAAGAAGTTGGTGGCACTGGCCTCGGATTAGCGATTGTTAAACATATTGTTAATCAACATAGAGGCGAAATGGATATCTCAAGTGAAGAGGGAAAAGGTACCCAGATTTCCCTCAATTTTCCTAAAAACTAACATCTACAACTAAAAAGTTAGCTTTGTAACAAAAGTTTAATATATCTTTAACATAATCAAAACCTCAACAAATTAATTCTTCAGTTAACAAAGGAGAAAAATATGAAAACACTTAAAAATATAATTGCAGTATTAGCAATTCTTTCTTTCGCATCTTATGCGAATGCAAGAGACCAGATTAAAATAGTTGGTTCTTCAACAGTTTATCCTTATGCAACAGTAGTAGCTGAGCAGTTTGGAAAAAAAGGTAATAAGACACCAGTAATTGAAAGTACGGGAACTGGTGGAGGCATGAAATTATTTTGTGCTGGAATTGGAGTAAATCATCCAGACATTACTAATGCTTCAAGAGCTATTAAATCAAAAGAAAAAGCACTTTGTGAAAAAAATGGAGTTAAAGATATTATTGAAGTCGTTGTAGGAAACGATGGAATAACATTTTCACACTCTACAAAAGCACCAGATGCAAATTTTACAAAAGAGCAACTTTGGAGAGCATTAGCTGCTAAAGTAGACATCGATGGTAAATTAGTTGAAAATCCATACAAAAAATGGAGCGATATCGACTCGGGTTTACCAAGTAAAAAAATCGAAATTCTTATAGCACCCCCAACTTCAGGAACTAGAGATGCTTGGAATTCTTTAGTGATGGTAAAAGGATGCACTAAAGGAGCAAAATCTCTTTATGAAGCTGATGGTAAAAAAGCTAAAAAAGAATGTGCAAAAATGAGAGAAGATGGTTATGCGGTTGAAGCAGGTGAAAACGATACATTAATCGTTCAAAAGCTTGCAGCTAATCCAGATGCTTATGGTTTCTTTGGTTACAGTTACCTTTTAGCTAACAAAGATAAAATCAAAGCAGCAGCTGTTAATGGAGTAAAACCTTCTTTAGAAGGAATTCAAGATTACTCTTATCCAATAGCAAGACCACTATTCTTTTATGTTAAGAAAGCGCATGTAGGTGTAGTTCCTGGTCTAAAGGAATTTTTAGAAGAGTTTACGTCTAAAAAAGCAATGGGCTCTAGAGGATATCTAACCGATATTGGATTAGTACCACTTGCAAGCGATAAGTATAAGACGACTAGAACTGCAGCTAAAGATCTTGTCACAATAAGTTTAAATTAAACGTTTGTTAATTAAGGAAAAAGGCCGATTTATCGGCCTTTTTTTTTGTTCTCAATTGTAAGTTTAAACATTTAACAAAACTGTAACACTACTCATCTAAACCTTCCTTGATGAATATGTTAATTCTAACATTAATAGCATTATTTAGTTTATCTAGCTATTATTTTGGTCGCTCAGAGGCACGAAAATTAATCACCACAAATAAAATTAGACTAAATGCTCTTCCATCTTATTATGGATATTATTTAGCTGTTTGGTGTGGTTTACCAGCACTAATTATTCTCTCACTTTGGTCTTTATTCGAACCAACAATTATAAAAATTCTTATTTTAAATAATTTTTCTGAAGTAGAGTCGAAAGATTTATTCTATGAGCAAACAATGTCTTTTTTTAAAGGAAATTTTACTGGAGAAATAACGAATGATATTAAAATTGCAGCTGAAAGATATACATCATTAAACACTATTGCTTATAACTCTAAAATAGCTTTGTTAGCCTCT
>CACCPR010000033.1 GCA_902548045.1 uncultured Pelagibacteraceae bacterium | reverse complement strand
AAAAATTGATAGAGGTCTTAAATCATATTGAACACCAACATGGATTAATCCATAATAGTTTTTTTTGAAATTAAATTTCAAAAATTATTGTTAACAATACTTAAAGAGAGGAAATCATTAATTATGATGAAATCAATTAAAACTTGGATTTTAGTTGTACTTGCATCTTCATTGCTTGTGGCTTGTGGCCAAGGTGGTGGAGGATCAGGATCAAAAAAATCTAAAACTTTAGACAACACAAAGAAAGCCGGTTTTGTTAAGTGTGGAGTTTCACAAGGACTTCCTGGATTTTCAAATGCGGATGAATCTGGAAATTGGACTGGTATTGACGTTGATGTATGTAGAGCTGTTGCAGCCGCTGTTTTAGGCGACGCTGACAAAGTTAAATATACTCCATTAAGTGCAAAAGAAAGATTTACAGCTTTAACATCTGGAGAAATCGATGTACTTGCACGAAACACAACTTGGACACTATCAAGAGATGCTGACATCGGATTAACATTCGTTGGAGTAAATTTCTATGATGGACAAGGTTTCATGGTTAGAAAAAATTCTGGAATCAATTCAGTAAACGATTTCAGAGACGGTATATCTGCTTGTACAAACACAGGTACTACTACTGAGCTAAACATGAGAGACTTCTTTAATTCTAAGAACATAAAATATGAACCAATTGCGTTTGAAAAAGCAGACGAAGTTGTTCAAGCTTATGATGCTGGAAGATGTGATACTTATACAACTGATAAATCTGGATTAGCAGCTCAAAGAACTAAATTAAGCGCTCCGGATGATCACAAAGTATTACCAGAAACAATTTCTAAAGAACCACTAGGTCCTGTTGTAAGACAAGGAGACTCTGTGTGGGAAGACATTGTTAGATGGTCTCTAAACACAATGATCGAAGCAGAAGAATATGGTGTAAACTCATCAAACGCTTCAAGCCTAAAAGACTCAGATAATCCAGCTATTAAGAGATTAGTTGGTGCAGAGGGTGAGCTAGGTGCTGCATTTGGTCTTGATAATGAATGGAGCTTAAGAATTATCGAGCAAGTTGGTAATTATGGTGAAAGCTACAAAAAACATATAGCTGACACAAATATTTTACCGAATAGAGGTCCAAATGAGTTATGGACTAAAGGTGGAATACTTTACGTACCACCTGCGAGATAATCGCTAATATTTTAAAAAGGGCTGGATTTTTCTGGCCCTTTTTTTTATTCTCAATTATATTTGCTCCTAAATGAATCTTAAAAATTTTAAACTTGATTTAAGCAATAAGAATAAAGATTTAATTCCTCAAGTGTTAATGGTCTTACTTTTAGTATTAGTAGTAATTTATTTCACTATTAATGCTCAAAATAACATGGGAAATAGAGGAATCTCTTTTGGATTTGGTTTTCTTTCTCAAGAGTCATCATTTGATATTACGTTTTCATTAATAGATTATGATGGATCTCACTCATACGCTAGAGCTTTTTTAGTAGGTTTACTAAACACAATTTTAGTATCAGCAATCGGTATATTTTTTGCTACTATACTAGGAGTCACAATCGGTATTGCTAGATTATCTCAAAATTACTTAATTTCTAAAGCAGCTGAATGGTATGTTGAAATTTTTAGGAACATTCCTTTAATTTTACAAATATTTTTTTGGTATTTTGCAGCTTTAAGAGCTTTACCTTTGACAGTAGACTCAATAAATTTTTATGACATTAGTTTTTTGAATGTTAAAGGGTGGTATGTACCTAGGTTAATTTGGACTAATTTTTCAATATTCTTTTACTCAATTATTATTGCAATTATTTCAATAATATTATTTTCTAAATATTCTAGAAAACAAAGGGATGAATTTGGAAAACAATTACCAATTTTTTACGTATCGTTAGGTTTAATAATTGGCCTACCACTAATAACTTTTTTAGTTGGCGGAGTTAGTTTATCTTTCGAAATTCCAGAATTAGAACAATTATCTACAACAGTTTATGTTTATAAAGGAGGCGTAAGTATCATACCTGAATTAATTTCTTTAGCATTGGCTTTGTCTATGTATACGGCAACTTTTATTGCAGAAAATGTTAGAGCAGGTATCCTTGGGGTTAATAAAGGACAAAAGGAAGCCGCAGCATCTATTGGTCTAACTAAAGGTCAAATTTTAAAGTTAGTGGTTATGCCTCAAGCATTAAGAATAATAATACCTCCAACTACAAACCAATATTTAAATCTAACAAAAAATTCTTCATTAGCGGCGGCTATAGCATATCCCGATATAGTATTAGTTTTTGCCGGA
>CACCPR010000032.1 GCA_902548045.1 uncultured Pelagibacteraceae bacterium | reverse complement strand
GAAAAACTAAGCGGTAACCACCCACCTAATAGTCCTAAGCTTACTACGAACCCCCCAAAAACTTTTAACATTGTGTGCCCTGCCATCATGTTTGCAAATAAACGAACCGACAAACTTACTGGCCTACTTAAATAAGAAATAATTTCTATGATTGTAATCAATGGTAGAAGAACAGCTGGAACACCGCTAGGTACAAAAATACTCAAGTATTTAAAACCATGTTTAAGAAACCCGATTACAGTTACAGCAACGAAAATAAATAACGCCATAATTAGAGTAACAACGATGTGGCTAGTTACTGTAAATGAATAAGGGAGCATTCCGACCATGTTGCATAATAAAACAAACATAAATAAACTAAATATAAACGGGAAATAAGGCTTAGCCTTTGAGCCAGCTGTATCACTAATCATTTTTGCTACAAAGGTATAAAAAATTTCAGCAATTAATTGCATTTTATTAGGAACGATTTTTTTTTCCTTTGAGCCTAAAAATAAAAATAAAATAATTATTGAAGCGCTGATAACCATAAATAAACTCGCGTTAGTAAAAGATAAATCTACACCAGCAATTTTAATTTCCGGTCCAATTTTGTGAACTGTGAACTGCTGCATGGGATTATTTGCCATATAATACCTTTATCCTCTTTCTTGCATTTTTTTAGCTGCTCTAATTACATTTAGCATGCCTGCTGCCGCTCCTAAAAAAAAGAAAATTATAATTAACCATGGTTTAGTATCAAACCAGTTATCTAAAATAAACCCAATTATTGTCCCAACCGCTACTGCAGCAACTAATTCAGTACCTAACTTAAAAGCACTGCCCATAAACAGCCCTTTTTTTTCTTCGCTAGAACTTAAATCTTTTTTAATTTTGGATTTTGCAATCTCTAGGCGAGTTTTAAAATCTTCATGATTTCCCATTTTACGGTTATGCTACTAGTTCCTCTGCCTTTTGTAAATCTACCGAAACTAACTGACTAATTCCTTGTTCTGCCATGGTGACACCATATAATCTATGCATTCTTGACATTGTAAGTGCATGATGGGTGATGATGATAAATTTTGTTTTAGTAATTTTTGTTAATTCATCAAGTAACCCACAAAATCTTGTAACGTTAGCATCATCTAAAGGCGCATCAACTTCATCTAAAACACATATTGGAGAGGGGTTAACTAAAAAAACAGCAAAAACTAAAGATAATGCAGTTAAAGCCTGTTCTCCTCCAGATAATAAAGTTATTGATTGTAGTCTTTTTCCAGGGGGCGATACGAACATTTCTAAACCAGCTTCCAAAGGATCTTCTGAATCTACCAACTCAATTTTCGCAGTTCCTCCGCTAAATAATTTTGTATACACTTCGTTAAATTTTCTATTTACTTTAGTAAAGGCATCTAAAAGCCTTTCTCTGCCTCTTTGATTAAGTTCATCAATGCTTGATTTTAATTTTACAATTGCAGAATAAAGGTCGGCTCTATCATCCTCCATTTTTTTTATTTCTGTTTCGTATTGTCTAGTTTCTTCATCAGCACGAAGATTAACTGAACCTAGAGACTCTCTTTTTTTTTTAATTTTTTCTACTTTATTGGTTTGCTCTTCAATAGTTGGTAAATTTTCTGTTGATAGTTCTGTCAAATCTGACTGTCCTAATAAAGAATTTTCACTTTCTATTCTTAACTCATTCTTAACCGAGTATAGTAAATCTTTTTTTCTGTTATCTATTCCCTCAATAGTAGCTTCAAATCTTGCTTTGTTTTCTTTTAAGTTAGATAGTTTTGATTGTATTTCTTTTAAATTTTGATTAATCAGATGATATTTTTTTTCAGACTCAATTAAATCTTGATTGATCTCTTCATTTCTTTTTTTAGTATTTTCTAAATTCTGTAGATTTTGACCTTTTGAATTGGCTATTCGTTCAGGGCCTTTTTTATTTTCTTCAATTTCAAATTTTATTTTACTTTCCCTTTCATTTAGTTCTGCAATCATTTTTTCAGAATTTAATTTTAAATTTCTCCAATTTTCCAGTTCAATCTTTCTTTTCTTTTAATAGAATCATTTTGTATAGATTTATTTTTACCAAAGTTTTCTGCGTACTCTTCTTGAGATAATGTTATTTGTCCCACTAAATCTTTTAATTTTTTAAAAATATCCTTTGTTAATTTTTTATCCTGATCTATATGTTCTTCTATTCTATCAAAAAGTGTATTTAATTGAGTTTGTAAATTATTCAAATTTGATTTTGATTTATTAAGATTTTTGTAAGATGCAGACTCTACTTCAATTAGTTGATTTTCGGTTTTTAACAACTCTTCTTTTTCATTTAAAATCCTTTTC
>CACCPR010000031.1 GCA_902548045.1 uncultured Pelagibacteraceae bacterium | reverse complement strand
AATATTGATTTTAGAAACTTTTATGATCGGAGTTTTTTGCTCATTAGATTTAGTAATTTTTTATCTATTTTTTGAAGCAGGTTTAATACCGATGTTTCTAATAATCGGAGTTTGGGGAGGGCCTAAAAGAGTTTACTCTGCATTTAAATTTTTCCTTTTTACGCTATTAGGATCAGTTTTGATGTTAGTAGCAATTATTGTAATCTATTGGTTAACTGGTACTACAGATATTACTCAAATATACGAAATTAAAATTCCTAAAGAATACCAAAACCTATTATGGTTAGCATTTTTTAGTTCTTTTGCAGTTAAGACTCCAATGTGGCCAGTACACACATGGCTGCCTGATGCACATGTCGAAGCACCTACTGCAGGATCGGTAATATTAGCTGCAATTCTTTTAAAAATGGCTGGCTATGGTTTTTTAAGATTTTCAATTCCGTTGTTTCCGATTGCTACTGAATTTTTTACTCCTCTAATATACATTTTAAGTATAATAGCTATCATTTACACATCTTTGGTAGCTTTAATGCAAGATGATATGAAAAAATTAATCGCTTATTCTTCCGTTGCACACATGGGCTATGTAACGTTAGGGATTTTTACATTAACAAAGCAAGGTATCGAAGGCAGTATTTTTCAAATGATCAGTCACGGTTTAATCTCAGCTGCATTATTTCTTTGTGTAGGAGTTGTGTACGATAGAATGCATTCAAGATTAATAAGCTCTTATGGTGGGTTAGTAAATTATTTACCAAAATACTCTTTTTTATTTATAGTTTTTGCGTTAGCAGCGCTTGGGTTGCCTGGTACCACAGGTTTTTTAGGTGAATTTTTAGTATTAACGGGAAGTTTTCAAAAAAATTATTTAGTCGCTATGTTAGCAACAATTGGAGTCGTGTTAGGCGCAGCATATATGTTGTGGTTAACAAAGAGAGTAATTTTTGGAAAAACTCAAAACGATAAAATAAAAATATTAAAGGACACAAATAAATTAGAGATAGGCATGTTAGTTTCTTTAGCTTTTTTTATTATATTTTTTGGGATTTATCCTTTTCCTTTGATTGAAACAGTAAATGTTTCCGTAGATAATTTAATCGTTAATTACGAACAATCATTAACAAACATAAATATAACAAAAAATGATTAATAATTTAAATATTTTATTACCTGAAATTTTTTTAACTTTGTCGATCTTTAGTATTTTGATGCTAGGAGTGTTTATAAAAAAAAGTTTTAATTTAATCTTTAATTTAACTTCTATAATTATTTTAATTACAGTTGCAATAATTTTTAATTCATCAAATAGTTCTGAAAAAATTTTTTTAAACAGTTTTTCTAGAGACTATTTTTCAAATTTTTTTAAAATATTAATTCTTATTTCAAGTGTATTTGTTTTGAATTCTTCAAGAAATTTTATTGTTGATAACAAAATAGATAAATTTGAGTACCCTATAATTATACTTATTTCTATTTTAGGAATGTTTTTTATGGTAAGTGCAAATGATCTTATTTTATTTTACTTAGGTTTAGAATTACAGTCATTAGCTCTTTATATATTAGCTTCAATAGATAGAGATAATATTAGGTCTTCTGAGTCTGGAATAAAATATTTTGTATTAAGTGCCCTTTCTTCAGGACTATTACTATACGGTTGCTCTCTATTATACGGCTTTACTGGATCAACTAATTTTGATTTAATTAGTGTTGAGCTAGATAAAGAAAATACTGGAGCAATATTTGCAATGGTATTTATTTTAGTTGGTTTAGCATTTAAGGTTTCAGCTGTGCCGTTTCATATGTGGACACCTGACGTTTATGAGGGAGCACCTACTTCAATCACTAGTTTTTTCGCTGTTGTTCCAAAAGTAGCAGGCTTGGCTTTATTAATAAAATTTATGTTAATTCCATTTGCAAACATTTTACTAGAATGGCAAATAATAATGATTTTTATTTCAATTGCATCAATGATTCTAGGTGCAGTGGCAGCAATAGTTCAAAAAAATATTAAAAGACTTTTAGCTTATAGCTCGATAGGGCATATTGGATATGCTTTAGCTGGCGTTGCCACAGGATCTATATCTGGATATGAAAGTGCTATAGTCTATATCTCAATCTACGTAGTTATGAATATTGGAGCTTTTTCTTGTTTGTATTTAATGAAAAAAGACAGAGAGTACAAAGAGAATATTTCAGATCTAGCTGGTATTTCAAAAAAACATCCTGTGCTAGCAATATCTTTTTTAATTATTTTATTTTCTTTAGCAGGAATACCTCCATTAGGAGGTTTTTTCGCTAAGTTTTACGTTTTTACATCTGTATTAGAGCAGAAAATGTATGCGTTAGCTATTATAGGCTTACTAACGACAGTAGTTTCAGCATTTTATTATTTA
>CACCPR010000030.1 GCA_902548045.1 uncultured Pelagibacteraceae bacterium | reverse complement strand
TGTATGCAGGCTTTGATCCGAAAATTTCCGAATGGGACAACCCACCACTTTATGTGGTATTTTAAACCGAATTCATAAGTTTAAAAAGCTAACCCGGAGAACTGAAACATCTAAGTAACCGGAGGAAAAGAAATCAATTGAGATTCCGTTAGTAGTGGCGAGCGAAAGCGGAACAGGCCAGCAATATTGTTAAGATAATCTAAATAGTTTGGAAAAACTAACCACAGAGGGTGATAGTCCCGTAGGAGTAATGCTTAACATTATTCTTGAGTAGAGCGGGACACGTGAAATCTTGTTTGAATATAGGGGGACCACCCTCTAAGCCTAAATACTCTTCAGTGACCGATAGTGAACTAGTACCGTGAGGGAAAGGTGAAAAGAACCCCTATTAGGGGAGTGAAATAGAACCTGAAACCGTATGCCTACAAACAGTCGAAGCTCTTTTTAGAGTGACGGCGTACCTTTTGTATAATGGGTCAGTGACTTAATTTATCCAGCAAGCTTAAGCCGTAAGGTGTAGGCGTAGCGAAAGCGAGTCTTAAATGGGCGCAAGTTGTATGAATTAGACCCGAAAACGAATGAGCTTACCATGAGCAGGTTGAAAGCAGGGTAACACTTGCCGGAGGACCGAACCAGTTGACGTTGAAAAGTCTTTGGATGATTTGTGGTAAGGGGTGAAAGGCCAACCAAATTCGTAGATAGCTGGTTTTCCGCGAAAACTATTTAGGTAGTGCGTTGAGTAAATTAATGTTTGGAGGTAGAGCACTAAAGGGGCTAGGGGAGAGAAATCTTTACCAACCCTCATAAAACTCCGAATGCCAAACATTTTACCTCAGCAGACAGACTATGGGTGCTAAGGTCCATGGTCGAAAGGGAAAAAGCCCAGATCACCAGATAAGGTCCCTAAATCATGATTAAGTGTGAAAGGATGTGGAGATTCCTTAACAGCCGGGAGGTTGGCTTAGAAGCAGCCATCCTTTAAAGATAGCGTAACAGCTCACCGGTCTAATAGAGTTTCTGCGCCAAAGATGTAACGGGGCTCAAATCATGTACCGAATCTGTGGATTTATAATTTCTTCGGAAATTATATCTGGTAGCGGAACGTTCTGTAAGCCTGTAAAGGGATACCCGCGAGGGGTCCTGGAGGTATCAGAAGTGCGAATGCTGACATAAGTAACGATTAACAGAGTGAAAAACTCTGTCGCCGAAAATCCAAGGGTTCCTGCGCAAGGTTAATCCGCGCAGGGTTAGTCGACCCCTAAGTCGAGGGCGAGAGCCGTAGACGATGGAAACAAGGTTAATATTCCTTGACCCGATGGTAGTGACGGATTTTGTAAATTGTTAACTCTTAATGGATTGAGTTAGCCGTGAAAAAGTCCCAGGAAATAGCTCCATCATAGGATCGTACCCTAAACCGACACAGGTGGATTATTAGAGTATAATTAGGCGCTTGAGAGAATGATGTTGAAGGAACTCGGCAAAATGCCTCTGTAACTTCGGAAGAAAGAGGACCCATTTTTAGGCAACTAAAATTGGGTGGCACAAGCCAGGGAGATGCGACTGTTTATCAAAAACACAGGGCTCTGCTAACACGTAAGTGGATGTATAGGGTCTGACGCCTGCCCGGTGCTGGAAGGTTAATGCGATAAGTGCAAGCTTATTTCTGAAGCCCCAGTGAACGGCGGCCGTAACTATAACGGTCCTAAGGTAGCGAAATTCCTTGTCGGGTAAGTTCCGACCTGCATGAATGGCGTAACGATATCTCCGCTGTCTCCAACATCAACTCAGTGAAATTGAATTCTCCGTGAAGATGCGGAGTTCCCGTGGTTAGACGGAAAGACCCCGTGCACCTTTACTACAACTTTATATTGGTGTTAGGAATGATATGTTTAGCATAGGAGGGAGACTTTGAAGTTTTAGCGTCAGCTAAGATGGAGTCGCCAGTGAAATACCTCTCTTATTATTCTTGACATCTAACTGCTTGCCGTGATCCGGCAGCAAGACATTGTATGGTGGGTAGTTTGACTGGGGCGGTCGCCTCCCAAAAAGTAACGGAGGCGTGCGAAGGTAGGCTCAGAACGGTCAGAAATCGTTCGTAGAGTGCAATGGCATAAGCCTGCCTGACTGCGAGACTGACAAGTCAAGCAGAGTCGAAAGACGGTCATAGTGATCCGGTGGTTCTGAGTGGAAGGGCCATCGCTCAACGGATAAAAGGTACGCCGGGGATAACAGGCTGATACCCTCCAAGAGTCCATATCGACGAGGGTGTTTGGCACCTCGATGTCGGCTCATCACATCCTGGGGCTGGAGCAGGTCCCAAGGGTTTGGCTGTTCGCCAATTAAAGTGGTACGTGAGCTGGGTTCAGAACGTCGTGAGACAGTTCGGTCCCTATCTGCCATGGGTGTAGAAGAATTGAGAGGATTTGTCCCTAGTACGAGAGGACCGGGATGAACATACCACTGGTGGACCGGTTGTAGCGCCAGCTGCAGTGCCGGGTAGCTAAGTATGGACAAGATAACCGCTGAAAGCATCTAAGTGGGAAACTTACCTCAAAACTAGTTCTTCCTATAGAGCCG
>CACCPR010000029.1 GCA_902548045.1 uncultured Pelagibacteraceae bacterium | reverse complement strand
AAGGCCAGCCTGAGCCGCTTTCATACTTTGTTTTTGACTCAAAAAGTTTTGTTCCACAGCCAACACAATAATAGCTGCCTTCTCTTTTTTCGTCATTAAGATTACTTGATCCTGGAGCTTCAGTACCTTCTTGTTTTAAAATATAATTTTGTTCAGGGGTTAAATTTGGATCCCAATCTTTATTTTTCATCTTTAACTTCTTGGTCAACTCCATATGGTCTGAAATTTCCTTTATTACCTGTTTTAATTACTTTCGCAGGAACTCCTACCATCGTAGCACCATCGGGTACATCATTTACTACTACTGCATTGGCTGCAATTCTAGAACCATTTCCAACCTTCACTGGACCAATAATTTGCGCGCCTGAACCTATTACAACATCATTTCCAATTGTAGGATGTCTTTTTTCATGTCTTTGTCTTTCACTGTCTATACTAGGAGAAATACCGCCAAGTGTAACCGCATGATAAATAGTAACATTATTTCCAATTTCAGATGTTTCTCCAATTACAACTCCCATTCCATGATCTATAAATAAATTAGTACCTATTTTTGCACCTGGATGAATTTCAATACCAGTAAAAAATCTACTTGTTTGAGAAACTATTCTTGCAATTAAATGGAATCCAGCTAAGTGAAAAAAATTTGCTATTTGATGTAAGAAAACAGCTTTCACTCCTGGGTAAGTCAAAACAACACTTAATGTTGATTTAGCCGCAGGGTCTCTTTCCTTTATAGATTTAATAAAATCATTCATATGCTAATTATATATATAATGACTACTTGAAAAATTTAAAGAATTAAATATACCAACTTTAATATGAGCAACTCTTTTCATTTAGCTTTGCCTGCAGGCGATATAAAAACGACTGAAAAATTCTATACTGAAATTCTTGGATGTAAAACAGGTAATAGAGAAGTAGGTAAATGGGTTGATATCGATTTTTGGGGTAATGAACTAACTCTTCACCAAACAAAAATGAAGTTACCTAGAGAAAGGCATGATGTAGATATGGGAAATGTTCCGGTTCCTCATTTTGGTGTTCATTTAAAAAAAGAGGTTTTTGAGCAAATAAAATCCAATCTTAAATCTAAAAAAATTAAATACATTGATAAGCCTTATACAAGATTTAAAGGCACAAAATTCGAACAAAATACATTCTTTATCGAAGATCCTAATGGAAATGTTCTTGAGCTAAAAACATTCGGTTAAAAACACAACTTTTGCACTATTTACAAATCAGATTATCTTGACGTATCATTCTCTTCTATTTAAAAATCAATAACTATCTATGAAATCAAAAACAAAAGTAGTTGTGGTAGGCGGTGGTGTTGTTGGTGTAAGCACTCTTTATCATCTGGCTAAAAAAGGTTGGTCTGATGTCGTATTGATTGAGAGAAAAGAATTAACTTCAGGTTCCACCTGGCATGCTGCGGGACTATTGCCTTTATTTAATATGAGTTATTCTGTGGGTCAACTTCATAGGTATGCAGTTCAACTTTATAAATCTTTAGAAAAAGAAACAGGTAAAAATGTTGGTTTCAGTGTAGTGTCGAATATCCGTCTAGCTCAAACCCAAGACCGTATGGACGAATATCATCAATATGCTGGGGTAGCAAAAACAATTGGTGTCGATGTAAAATTTTTAAATCCTAAACAAGTTAAAGAAATTTGGCCTTTATGTAACATTGATGGATTAGTTGGTGCTATTCAGCATCCAGAGGATGGATATATACAGCCTGCAGATTTGACTCAGGCAATGGCCACTGGGGCAAGAAATCTTGGCGCAGAAATTTATAGAAACACTACGGTTGTAGGAATAAAACAAACAAAAGATGGATGGGTAATCAATACCGACAAAGGAGATATTGTTAGTGATCACGTAGTATCTTGTAGTGGAAACTTTGCTAGACAAACAGGACGTATGGTTGGATTAGAAATTCCAGTTATTCCGGTTGAGCATCAGTATATTGTAACTGAGCCACATCCAGAGATTCAAAAAAGAAAAAAAGATGGCAAACCTGAGATGGGTGTGCTTAGGGACAGCGATAATTCTTGGTACATGAGAGAAGAAGCAGGTGGTCTCTTGTTAGGTCCTTACGAAAAAGGAGCTCCATGTTGTTATGTTGACGGCCCTTCTAAAGATAGTGAGTACGAATTATTTCAAGAAGATTTAGATCGATTAGCTCCGCATATTGAGGGAGCAATTAAAAGAGTTCCGGCTTTTGGGGAAGTTGGAGTTAAAAAAGTTTATAATGGAGCTATAGCTTATACGCCTGATGGTAATCCTATAGTTGGACCGGCTTGGGGCCTAAAAAATTTTTGGATTAATGAAGGTCATAGTTTTGGGATTACTGCAGCTGGTGGAGCTGGTTGGCAATTGGCAGAATGGATCGTAGATGGAGAACCAACTATAGATATGCTTGGTGTAGAACCAAGAAGGTATGGTTCATATGCAACTAAATCTTATTTAAAGGCTAAAAACGAAGAAGCATATGCGAATGTATTTACAGTTCACTATCCGGATGAAGAAAGAGAAGCAGGACGACCTTTAAGACAAGCCCCTTGTTACGATCGTTTGAAAAAATTAGGAGCAGTTTTTGGAGCAAAATTTGGATGGGAAAGAGCAAACTTTTTTGCAAAAAAGGGTGAGAAACAAGAGGATGATTGGTCATTTAGAAGATCTAAATGGTTTAAAAATGTTGAGCAAGAGTGCAAAAATGTAAAAGAAAATGTTGGGCTTCTTGATATGACAGCATTTGGTAAATGTAGAATTAAAGGTCCTGGGGCTGAAGAATTTTTAGAT
>CACCPR010000028.1 GCA_902548045.1 uncultured Pelagibacteraceae bacterium | reverse complement strand
ATACTTATTTGCAGTCTCTTCCCTTGGAGTATATGGAATAATTATGGGAGGTTGGGCATCAAATTCAAAATATCCTTTTTTAGGAGCTATAAGATCTGCAGCCCAAATGGTTTCTTATGAAGTTTCTATCGGTATAATTATAATAAACGTGCTTTTGTGCGTAGGATCTTTAAATTTAAAAGATATAGTCTTAGCTCAACAAGATTTATGGTATGTAATTCCTTTATTCCCTATGTTTGTTATTTTTTTTATATCTGCTTTGGCAGAAACAAATAGGCCACCATTCGACCTACCTGAGGCAGAAGCAGAATTAGTTGCAGGATACCAAACTGAATATTCAGGCATGATGTATGCAATGTTTTGGCTAGGAGAATACGCTAATATTTTATTGATGTGTGCAATGGGAGCTATTTTATTCTTAGGAGGTTGGCTACCAATAATTGATATCTATCCAATAAATTATATTCCTGCACCTATTTGGATGATCTTAAAAATTTTATTTTTATTTTTTTTATTCGCTTTAATTAAAGCGATAGTTCCAAGATATAGATACGATCAACTTATGAGATTGGGGTGGAAAATATTCTTACCTTTTTCACTTATATATCTGATTATGACTGCGAGCTTTTTATTTTACTTTGACAAATTACCGAAAGGAAACTTTTAATGAATTTTTCAAGAATATTTAAAACAATTTTTCTTATTGAATTTATTCAGGGTTTACTTTTGGCAATAAAAGAAATGTTCAGGAAGTCAAAAACAATTAATTACCCATTTGAAAAGGGGTCTATAAGTCCTAGAATGAGAGGCGAACACGCTTTAAGAAGATACCCTAATGGTGAAGAAAGATGTATCGCTTGCAAATTATGCGAAGCAGTTTGTCCAGCCCAAGCAATAACAATCGAGTCAACTGAAAGATCGGACGGAAGCAGAAAAACTACTAGATATGATATTGATATGTTGAAATGTATTTATTGCGGCCTATGTCAAGAGTCTTGTCCTGTGGATGCTATAGTTCAAGGACCTAATTTTGAATTTGCAACAGAAACTAGAGAAGAACTGTATTACAATAAACAAAAATTGTTAGATAACGGGGATAGATGGGAGTCAGTTTTATCTAAAAATATAAAATTAGACAAGCCGTATAGATAATGATTGCTCATTCGATATTTTTTTATTTTTTTTCGGTTATAGCAATCTTTTCTTCCTTGATGGTGATTACATCTAGAAACACAGTTAATTCTGTTTTTTTCTTAATACTTGATTTCATTTCTGTTGGCTGTTTATTTATTATGGTAGGAGCTGAATTTTTAGGGATGATCATTTTAATTGTTTATGTGGGTGCAGTTGCAGTTTTATTCCTATTTGTAGTAATGATGTTGAACGTAGCAGAGCAAAAACAATCTTGGTTTATTGGAAAAAAATCTACTCATTTACCTGCAGGTTTGATAGTCAGTGTTTTAATTTTTTTAGAGTTACTTGTTGTAGTAGGTGGTTGGAAATATAAAGATAATTTAATGTCAAGTAGCACTCTTGAAATATCAAATATTTCAAACACTCACCAACTGGGATTAGTTATGTATACAGATTATATTTTATACTTCCAATTAGCAGGTATTATTCTTTTACTATCAATGATTGGTGCAATTTTACTTACATTTAGAGAGAGAAAAGGTGTAAAAAAACAAAGTTATTTTACTCAAATATCTAGAAGTCCTTTATCCTCCATAGAGCTTAAAGAAGTTAAGTCAAACCAAGGAGTAAGAATAGATGATTGAAATTGGTTTAGGACATTATTTGTCTTTGGGCGCAATCATTTTCTTCCTGGGTGTGATGGGTATTTTTCTAAACAGAAAAAATGTGATTGTGATTTTAATGTCTATAGAATTAATTCTTCTTGCAGTTAACATAAACTTAATTTCTTTTTCAATTTTTTCTGGCGATATAGTTGGACAAATTTTTACTATGCTCACTTTAACAGTGGCGGCAGCAGAAGCAGCAATAGGTTTAGCAATTATTGTAATTTATTACAGAAACAAAGGATCTATAAGAGTAGAGGATATTCATGGGATGAAAGGATAAATGGAATACGCAATTATTTTTCTTCCTTTGCTTGGCTCTATAGTTGGATATTTTGGCAAATCACTAACAAAATTATTTTCTGAAATTTCGACAACTGTTTTTGTAAGCTTATCGTCTATTTTATCCATTATTGTTTTTTGGGAAGGAATTCAAAATAATTCCTATGGAAATTATAAAATTTTTGAATGGATAAGTTCTGGTAATTTTGTAGCTAATTGGTCTATTAATATCGATCCATTGAGCTCAGTGATGTTAGTGGTTGTAACTTTAATATCTGCATTAGTCCACATTTACTCAATTGGTTACATGAGTCACGATCCACATAAACCAAGGTTTATGTCTTACTTGTCCCTTTTTACTTTTTCAATGTTAGCACTTGTAGTCTCAGATAATTTTTTGCAATTATTTTTTGGCTGGGAGGGTGTAGGTTTGTGCTCTTATTTATTAATTGGATTTTGGTATAAAAAAGAAACAGCAAACAATGCTGCTATAAAAGCTTTTATAGTAAATAGAGTTGGAGATTTTGGTTTAGCCTTAGGTATTTTTTTAATTTTTTTCTATTTTGGCACGATAAACTTTAATGAAGTTTTTCAATTAGCACCTCAATTTTTAGATAAAAAATTTTTATTTTTAGGTTTTGAAACTTCTTTAATAACTTTAATTTGCATATTTTTATTTATAGGTGCGATGGGAAAATCAGCCCAGTTTCTTTTACATACTTGGCTACCTGATGCGATGGAGGGACCAACGCCTGTTTCTGCACTTATACATGCAGCTACGATGGTAACAGCAGGGGTTTTTCTTGTTGTGAGATGCTCCCCCTTGTTTGAGTTCTCTCAAACAGCATTAAATATAGTTACAATAGTTGGAATGACAACTGCAATATTTGCTGCTTCTGTTGCTCTTGTTCAAAATGATATTAAAAAAATTGTTGCTTATTCTACCTGTAGTCAGTTGGGTTATATGTTTTTTGCCACTGGAATAGGAGCTTATCATGTTGCAATGTTTCATCTTTTTACACATGCTTTTTTTAAGGCTTTGTTATTTTTAGGTTCTGGTTCTGTAATTCATGCTTTTAAAGATGAGCAAGACATAAGAAATATGGGAGGAGTAAAAACACAACTTCCCTATACTTATGTCTTTATGTTAATTGGAACATTGGCCTTAACGGGTTTCCCTTTTTTATCTGGGTTTTACTCTAAAGATGCGATTATTGAATTTGCATTTTTAAGTAACTCAGTTCTTGGAAATTACGCTGTTGTTATCGGTATCTTTACTGCGCTTTTAACCTCTGTATATTCCTGGAGGCTCTTCTTTAAAACTTTTCACGGACCTTATAATAACAAAAAAATTCAATTAAAAGATACCCATGAGTCACCTTTAGTAATGTTGATACCATTATTATTATTATCTATAGGCGCTGTACTAGCTGGATTTTTTTTCAAAGAAACTTTAATAGGCCATCATAGTAACGAATTTTGGCAATCTTCCATTTTTTTCTTAGAGGAAATTAAACATGAATATATTCCAATTTGGTTTTTATTATTAAATCCTTTTTTAGTAGTCTTAGCTATACCGATTTCTTTTTATTATTTTATTTTGAATACAAAGATTTTAGAAGATTTTAAAAATACTAATTTACCCTTATATAATTTTTTGTTGAATAAATGGTATATAGACGAGTTATACGATTTTCTTTTTGTAAGGTCTTCAAAAAAAATTGGTTCTTTGTTATGGAAAAAAGGTGATCTAGGCACTATTGATAGGTTTGGTCCAGATGGTATATCAAAATTAGTTAAAACAATTTCAAACAAAGCAGGAAGATTTCAGACAGGTTTTATTTATGATTATGCTTTTGTTATGTTAATTGGGTTATCAATTTTATTAACTTATTTAATTTTAAACTAATATGAATTTTCCAATATTATCTACATTAATTTTTTTACCTTTAGTAAGTTCGTTATTTATACTTTTATCAAAAGATAAAAAAAATAACTTTGGTGCAATTTGCATCTCTCTAT
>CACCPR010000027.1 GCA_902548045.1 uncultured Pelagibacteraceae bacterium | reverse complement strand
TTTTGACAAATCATCAATCAGCTTTTTATCATCTAAACCAATCTCAATTTTATCGTTAATTATGTATTGAGCGTTATTCCAAATATCTTCTAGTGTTTTTGCTTTATTTTTTAAAAAACCCATAGATTTTAATAAGATACCCTCTTTTGATTGATCTATAGATTTTTTATATTTTGAAACATATTCTATAAAGAAATTAAAAAGTTCTTTTTGATCGATACTCTTGATATAAGTCTCATTTATTGAATAAATTCTATTCATATCCAATTTTGATGGAGATTTGCCAACACCGTTTAAATCAAATAAATCAATACTTTCTTGCTTAGTAAAAATTTCCTTATCTTTATAGGACCATCCCAATCTTAACAAATAATTTCTCAAAGCGTCTGAAATAACTCCTATCTTAATGTAATCCTCAAGAGTAGAAGCATTATCCCTTTTTGATAATTTTTTTCCTTGTTCACTATGAATTAGAGGTATATGCGCAAATTTTGGAACCTCCCAACCCATTGCTTCATATATTTGTCTCTGCTTAAAAGAATTAATCATATGATCATCTCCTCTAATAACATGAGTTATTTTCATTTCATGATCATCTACTGTGGCTGATAACTGGTATGTTGGAGTATTATCTTTTCTCAATATTACAAAATCTTCAATAGTAGAATTTGAAATATTTCTATCCCCCTGAACTAAATCCTTTATATTAGTATTTCCTGATATTTTACTTTTAAATCTTATAACTGGTTCAACTCCTTCAGGTATTTTTAAATCATGAGCGTCTCTCCATTTTCTATTATATACGTATGGCATTCCTTGTTTTTTGCATTTTTCTTTTTGTTCGTTAATTTCTTCTTCAGAGCAATAACATTTATATGCAAAACCTTTTTTTAGAAGTTTCTGCGCGACAGAAACGTGTTTGGATATATTTTTGGATTGAATATATTCTTCTCCATCATGTTCAATACCAAGCCAAGCTAAAGATGAAATAATTTGTTTTTTAAATTGATCTTTAGATCTTTCTTTATCAGTATCCTCAATTCTTAGAAAATATTTACCTTTATTTTTTTTAGCTAAAAGCCAATTGAACAAAGCTGTACGAACACCACCAATATGAAGAGGCCCAGTAGGAGAGGGCGCAAACCTACAATTAAAAGACATTTATATTAATTAGACTATTTTAGTGAAAGTTTCTATATAAAGAAACAAGTTTACCCTGAATTTTTATTCTATTTGCAGCGTAAATTTTGGTACCGTAGTTTCGATTTGCTGCCTCAAGAGCGATAGTATTTCCTTTTTTTCTAACTCTTTTTAAAGTAGCTTCCTGGTCGTCTATTAAGACGACTGCAATTTGACCATTATCTACATTAGAAACTTTTTTTATAATAACTGTATCGCCATTAGCAATACCAGCTTCGATCATAGAGTCACCTTTTACTTTAAGACCGTAATGTTCACCATTATTTTGAAGATCCTCTGGTAAAGCAACTCTATCAACTTCTTGCTGAATAGCTTCAATTGGTGTACCAGCAGCAATACTTCCTAAAACTGAAACATCTGTAGATTTATTGTCATTCTTATCTAATCCACCTTTGATAACGCTAGGAGTAAATGTATTAAATATATCGTTTGCGCTGGCGTTTTCTGGTAATTTTACTACTTCTAACGCTCTAGCTTTATGAGCCAATCTTTTAACAAACCCTCTTTCTTCCAATGCAGAAATTAATCTATGAATTCCTGATTTCGACTTAAGGTTGAGTGAATTCTTCATTTCTTCATAAGATGGAGAAATACCTGTAGATCTAATCTTCTTATTGATAAATATTAATAAGTTTTTTTGTTTTTTTGTAAGCATAGAACAAACCTTGTACATCTATGTTCTATTAAAGTTCTTTTTAAATTACAACTTGAAATAAGTGGCTAATTTATTGAGTAATTTGAATTAATTTTTTCATTAATTCATCAGGTTTGTCGGATTTCAAAAGTGATTCTCCTATAAGAAAGTTTTTAATACCAGTTTTTTCATAAATATATTTTGCATCACTTTCGTTTTTTATTCCACTTTCAGAAATAATAGGACCTTTATGTTCTTTTAAAGTTTCAAAAATAGAAATCGTATTATTAATAGAGATGTCTAATGTTTTTAAGTTTCTATTATTAATCCCAATTAAAGCATTTTCGTATTTTAAAGCATTTTCAGCCTCTTTATTATCATGCACTTCAACTATTACTGAAAGTTTATGTCTTATTGCTTCAGCATAAATTTCATCTGCTAGCTTAGCATCTAAAGCAGCAACTATGATTAAAATGCAATCACTACCATAACTTTTAGATAATGCGATTTGGTAAGGATCAATAAAAAAATCTTTAGCTAAAATAGGAATTTTAAACTTTTTTTTAATATCTCTTATATATTCAAGTTTACCAAGAAAGTGTTTTTCTTCAGTTAAAACCGAAAGACAAGTAGCACCGTTATCTATATACATTTTTGCAATTTTTAAATGATTAAAATCTTTAACCAATTCTCCAGCAGAAGGACTTGCTTTTTTAATCTCTGTAATAATTGAGACGCCTTTATTATTTGATATTGCGTCTTTAAAATTTAATAAGTTATTTAAGGATTTTATTTTATTTTCAAGATTGTCTAAAGAATTTGTCTTTTTAATTAGTTTTAAAGACTCTTTTTTTTCTTCAATAATTTTATCTAAAACATTAGTCATTATTTTGATTGTAATTTTATCAAATGTTCAAAAACTTTACCGGAATTTAGATGTTCAGAGGTTTTTTTAAACGCATTTTTAAAATTACTCTCTTTTCCTGCAACAACTAATCCAGCAGCAGCATTTAAAGCAACGGATTGTGAAAATTCATTAGAACTTCCCTTGTATATGTCGACAATTTTTTCAGAATTATATTCAGCATTTTTGCCTTTTAAATTTTCTTTATTACCTAAATTTATACCAAGATCTTTAGGATCAATTATAAACTCATTAATTTTTCCATCTTTTAACTCTACAATGTTAGTTTTTGCAAAAGGTGAAATCTCGTCCATGCCATCATCGCTATGAACGATATAAGCGTGAACAACATTGTTTTCTTTTAAAGCTTCAGCAAAGGGCATCATCCATTTTTTGTCGAAGACACCGATCACTTGTCTTTTAACTTGGGCTGGACTACTTAAAGGACCAATTAAATTAAAAATTGTTTTCTTTCCCATCTTTTTTCTAGCAGGCCCAACATGTTTCATAGCCGAATGATAATTTGGAGCAAACATAAAAGCAAAATTAAAATTTTTTATGTTATTTTCAGCTTCATTTGGTTTTAAATTAATATTTATTTTTAAAGCTTCTAAAACATCTGCTGAACCACAGTTAGACGAAACAGCTTTATTACCGTGCTTTGCAACTTTTACGCCCATACTTGCCAGAACAATAGCTGCCGCAGTTGAAATATTTAGAGAGTTTTGACCATCTCCTCCTGTTCCACACGTATCAATAGTATCTTCATCCGTTTTAACTTTAATTGCTTTTTTCCTTAAAACAAAAATTCCTCCTGCTAATTCGTCTTTGGTCTCACCTTTTTTAAGAAGAGACTCTAGTATTTCTATAATTGAATTTTCATCATATTTACCTTCCATAAGCTCATTAAAAAGAATTTTACTTTCTTCAAATGAAAGACTCTGACCTTTTTTTAAATTTTCAATTAAATCAGACATATTAATTATTAATAAAATTTTTAATTAATTTCATCCCTACTTTAGTGCTAATACTCTCAGGATGAAATTGCACCCCATGAACATTATAAATTTTGTGTTGAACCCCCATAATCAGCCCATTTTCGGTTTCAGCTGTAATATATAGGTCTTTGGAAATAGTTTTTTTATCAATGACTAGACTATGATATCTAGTTGCCTCAAAATTTCTTGGAAGGTTTTTTAGTATACCAATCTTTTTTGATATAATCTTACTGGTTTTACCGTGCATCAGTTCTTTCGCTTGAATAATTTTCGATCCAAAAACTTGCCCAATAATTTGGTGTCCCAAACAAACACCAAGCGTCGGTACTATGGTGTGTAGAGATTTGACAATTTTTAAACAATTCCCAGATTGATTAGGGTTACCTGGCCCAGGTGAAATGACAATTTTATCATATTTATTTTGGATAATTTCATATGAAGTTATTTTGTCATTCCTAACAACGTCAACATTTTTTACAAATTTTGAGATATAATGAAATAAATTATAAGTAAAACTATCGTAATTATCTATTAGTAAAATTTTCATTTAATCAACAGCTCTCATCAATGCTTTAGC
>CACCPR010000026.1 GCA_902548045.1 uncultured Pelagibacteraceae bacterium | reverse complement strand
AATTTAGTTTCAGCTGCAAATGCGGATTTAAATTGATCCACATTTTTTCTTCCTTTGTAAATTACTCCCTTGCTGTCACACATAATAATATTTTTATTTTTAACCCCTGAACTTTTAAACAAGTTGGTACACGCTTGGGCTGAGGCGCCTGCCCCATTAATTACAATTTTTATTTCATCAATTTTTTTTTTTGAAACATCTAAAGCATTTATTAATGCGGCTAAAGTAATAATTGCTGTGCCATGTTGATCGTCATGGAAAATAGGAATATCTACAATTTGTTTTAATTTTTGTTCAATAATAAAACAATCAGGAGCCGCTATGTCCTCTAGATTTATACCTCCGAAAGTACCACTTATATTTTTAATTGTTTCAATAATTGAGTCAGTATTATTATTATCGATCTCTATATCGATGGAGTCTATATCTGCAAATCTTTTAAATAATACAGATTTTCCCTCCATAACTGGTTTTGAGGCAAGGGAACCAAGATTGCCAAGTCCTAATATTGCTGAGCCATTGCTTATAACAGCTACTAAATTTCCTTTACTTGTATAATCGTAAGCAAGCTCTGGTTTTTGCGCTATTTCTTTAACTGGAGCAGCAACACCTGGAGAATAAGCTAAAGATAAATCTCTTTTAGTTGTTAGAGGTTTTGAAGAATTTATCTCAATTTTGCCTGACTTTCCTTTTATATGAAAATCAAGAGCTTCTTTATCAGAATAATGATCAATTTTAGATTTTTTTGTCATTTAAATTTTGAGTATGTAATATATCTATTAGTATTGCATTATTTATTTGTTATTTGTGGCTTAATTTAGAATCTTATGAATTTGTTGTCATCAACATATGTTTTTAGTTTTTTTACCTTTATTAGCAGAATTTTAGGCTATCTTAGAGATATATTAATTGCAATATTTCTAGGAGCATCAATATATGCTGATGCTTTTTTTGTTGCTTTCAGAATTCCAAATACTTTTAGACGTCTATTTGCAGAAGGCACTTTCAATGCTGCATTTATACCTAATTACGTCTCTGCCAAAGCTAAAAATAAAGAAAGTGGAAAAAAATTCGCTGATGAAGTTTTAAATATTTTAATTTTAATATTAATATTAATAATTTTAGCAGTAGAAATATTTACTCCTTTTTTAGTTTTTTTAATTGCCCCAGGTTTTTATGATGATGGTATTAAATTTAATCTTGCAGTTGAATTTACAAGAATTACATTTCCATTTTTATTATTTGTAAGTTTATCATCTTTTTTTTCAGGAATATTAAATGCAAATAATAAATTTGCAGCAGCAGCAGCAGCTCCAATAATTTTAAATATTATTTTAATATGCAGTTTATCAATTTCATACTTTCTAGAACTTAATTTTGCTAAACAATTGTCCTATGGCGTAACATTAGCTGGTATCCTTCAATTATTTTTTTTAATTTATTTTACTAAACATTTTTACAAACCATCTCTAGAACTAAAGATAAAATTAAGCAACAAAGTAAAATTTTTTTTTAAAAAACTTTTACCAAGTATTTTATCTTCTGGGGTAACCCAAGTTAATATTTTAGTTGGAACAATTATTGCTTCTTTTGAAGCAAGCGCAGTTTCATATTTATATTATGCAGATCGAATTTATCAAATAAATTTAGCTATTGCAGGCATAGCTGTCGGAACAGTTTCTTTGCCTGTATTGTCTAAAGCATTTAAGAAAAAAAATATTTCAACGATTTCCAATATCCAAAGTAGATCAATTGAACTTTCTTTAATCTTATCTATACCGGCTAGCTTAGGTTTAATTTTAGCTTCGGAAGAAATTATTAATGCTTTATTTGGATACGGGTCATTTACAATAGAAAATATAAATATGACTAGTTTAGCTTTAAAATATTTTGGATATGGTGTTCCTGCTTTTGCATTAATAAAAATTCTCTCAAATTTTTTCTTTGCTAGAAATAATACTAAGACACCATTTTATATTTCATCTTTTATTGTTTTATTAAATATTTTAATAAGTCTATCATTTTTTGATAAAATAGGTTTTATAGCTATACCTATAGCTACCTCTACTTCAACATGGATCGGTGTTTTAATTTATATTGTTTTATTAAACAAAAAAAAATTTTTATTATTAAAAAGCTATCTACCAAAAAATATTCTAAAAATTATTTTAAATTCATTTTTTATGTCTTTTCTTCTTGTTTTTGCATTGGATTATTATGGAAGTTATTTAGACTATACTTATAAATATAAATCGGTTTACTTGATATTAATTGTTAGTTTCGTTGCTTCTATTTATTTGGTATTATGTTATTTGACTGGAATATTAAAAACAAAAAGGTTTAAAATTAATTAAAATGACTTCTAAAAAACTTATATTTTCTGGTGTTCAGCCGACTGGAAATCTTCATTTGGGAAATTATCTAGGTGCATTAAAAAATTTTGTTTTATTACAAAAAGAGTTTCAATGTATTTATTGTGTTGTTGATTTGCATGCTATTACTACTTTTCAAAAGCCTAATGAATTAAAAAATAATATTTTAGAGACTACTGCAAGTTTTTTAGCAGCAGGACTTGATCCTGACAAGAGCATAATTTTCAACCAGTCATCTGTTTCCGGCCATTCTGAATTAGCCTGGATTTTAAATTGTGTATCAAGAGTAGGTTGGTTAAATAGAATGACTCAATTTAAAGATAAGGCAGGTTCAGATAAAGAGAAAGCCAGTGTTGGGCTTTATATTTACCCAAATTTAATGGCTGCAGATATTTTATTATATAAAGCTACACATGTGCCAGTAGGAGCTGACCAAAAACAACACTTAGAACTATCAAGGGATATTGCGCAAAAATTTAATAAAGATTTTAATTGTAGCAACTTCTTTCCTTTACCAGAGCCTCTTATTTTAAAAAATATATCAAGAGTAATGAGTTTGAGAGATGGAACAAAAAAAATGAGTAAGTCTGAGGAGTCAGATTACTCAAGAATAAATCTTAAAGATAATGCAGATGATATAATTAAAAAAATAAAAAAAGCTAAATCAGACTCTGACCCAATTCCTGATAATTTAAAAACTTTAGAGAGGAAACCTGAGGCATTTAATATTCTAAATATTTACTCAAATATTTCTAAAATTAATATAGAAGTCGTACTAAAAGAAATGGCAGGTAAAGATTATTCATTTGTAAAAAACAAACTCGCCGATCTTTTAGTTAGCGAAATATGTCCAATTGGTAAGGAAATTAGTAAATTAATGAACGATGAGACATATTTGCTTAAAATACTGAAAAAAGGTACAGAAAAAGCTAATTTAAAAGCTGAGGAGAACCTAAAAAATATACGTGAGAAAATTGGATTAATATAATATATACTAATAGTTATGATCCAAACAGAAACAACGCCTAATCCAGAGTCTTTAAAGTTTTTGTCTGAATACGTTATTTCAGATATCGGAACTGAAGAGTTTCAAAAGAAAAACATTAAAGGAATTTCAAATCCATTTATAAAAGAAATATTAGGATTCAAAGGTGTAGAATTGGTCCTTTTATCTAAAAATTTTTTAACAGTAAAAAAAACAAAAGAAATTTCTTGGAATGAACTTAAACCTTTAATTATTTCACATATTAATCATTATTTTGAGAAAACTAAAAGTCCTATTTTGAAGAAACAGAATTCAAAACAAGAGGAAAACGCATTTGAAAACGATGAAACAATTAATAAAATTATTGAAGTTTTAGACAGCAAGATCAGGCCAGCTGTTGCTAGAGACGGAGGAGATATTAAATTTAAGTCATTTGAAAAAGGAGTGGTTAAGGTCGAACTTCAAGGAAGTTGTTCAGGCTGCCCAAGTTCATTAATGACTTTAAAACAAGGTGTTCAGAATCTATTAAAACATTATGTAAAAGAGGTTGACTCAGTAGAGGCTTTATAAGATGAAAAAAAAATTAAGCTATAGAGATAAGTTACTAGAATTATCAAAAATCTACAACGTAAAAGAAATCCAAGAATATATAAAAAAAGGAAAAAATTTAACCTCTGGACAAATAGAATTAATTTTAAGAAAAAATAAAATTGTTATTCCAAAAGACTTTAATACAAACTTCTTCAAAGAAAATATTACTAAGCCATTATCTAAAGTAACAAAACAAATAGATAGTTTAAAAGAGGACTCTTCAAAAAAAGTGAATAAAGTTTCACGAAGATTATCTTATTTTAAGGAAGACAGCTCTAGATCTATTGCAAACTCCCTTCAAGCTATATGGAACACAATAGGAAAAGCAGGTCTTGGTTTTTTAAATGTAATACCAAAATTGGGAAAAACTTATTACAGCTTTTTTTCAAATTTTTTTATAAATTTATTTAGTGGAATTTATGATCAGCAAATTAATAAGAAAAAAGCAAGCAGAGTTGTACTGGGCTTTTTTCTTTTTGTAGGAGTAACTACAGTAGTAATTTCAGGAGTTTCAACTTTTAAAAATTTAAAAATTTTCGAAGAAAAT
>CACCPR010000025.1 GCA_902548045.1 uncultured Pelagibacteraceae bacterium | reverse complement strand
AATGAAAGCTGTTCAACCAGAAATGATGAGACTTAAAGAATTGCATAAAGAAGATAAAGTTAAACTTCAGCAGGAAATGATGTCTTTATATAAAAAAGAAAAAATTAACCCTGCTTCAGGTTGCTTGCCAGTTTTAATACAAATTCCATTCTTTTTTGCCATTTATAAAATGCTATTCATATCTTTGGAAATGAGACATCAGCCATTTTTTGGTTGGATAAAAGACTTATCTGATAAAGATCCCACATCCATATTTAATTTATTTGGATTAATTCCTTGGGACCCTCCTAGTTTCTTAATTATTGGTATCTGGCCAATATTGATGGGTGCTTCAATGTGGGTACAACAAAAACTTAATCCTGCGCCAGCTGATCCTATTCAAGCAAAAATATTTGCTTTTTTTCCATTGTTCTTAACAATTATTTTAGCATCTTTTCCTTCTGGTTTAGTTGTCTACTGGACTATCAACAATATTTTAACAATTGCTCAACAGTGGGTAATAATGAAACAGACTAAAGTGAAAACAAATTAAATGTCAAAAGAGATTTCTTTAGACGATATTAAAAAATTTTGGCCTGAAAAAGCTCCTGATATCAACATCGTTCAAAAATATATATCAAAATATGAAAAAGAAAAAATAGTCATTAAATATGGGGGGAATGTGTTAATAGATAGAAAAGTATTTAACAATTTTATTGCTGACATAGACGTACTCAATAAATTAGGTCTTTCAATAATCGTTGTTCACGGTGGTGGTCCAAGAATAAAAAGAGAGTTAGATAAAAAAAAGATTATCACGAAATTTATTAATGGTTTAAGAGTGACAGATAAAAATATAATAGATACTGTTGAAGAAGTATTAATAGATTTTAATATTGATATAGTAGACTCACTTATAAAATTGGGTTCCGAAGCGACCTCTTTCCACTCAAAGAAGGATAATATAATTGAAGTTAAGCCAGAAAGAGAGGAACTAGGTTTTGTAGGAATTCCAGAAAAAATAAATACAAATTTAATTGAAGATGCTCTGAGTAAAAATAAGATTCCAATCATTGCTCCTTTAGGCTTAGACGAAAAAAATCAAACTTTTAATATTAATGGAGATACAGCTGCAAGCGCTATAGCTAAAAAACTTAAAGCTAGAAGATTAATATTAATGACAAACGTAGAAGGTGTTTATGATGATAAAAAAAAACTTATTTCAGAAATTAAACCTTTTGATCTGGATAATTTGATCAAATGGAAGATAGTTGAAGGAGGTATGATTCCTAAAATAAAAAATTGTGTGGATGCAGTTATGAATGGAGTTAGAGGTGTAGTTATTCTTGACGGAAGAAAACCACATTCGATTCTGCATGAAATATTTTCTGATACTGGTTCTGGGACATTAATAAGGAAATGAAAGACTTAAAAAATATTAAATATTGGTTATTTGATTTAGACAATACTTTGTATGATGGTGCAACTAAAGTTTTTGAGCAAGTTGATAAAAAAATGACAAAATTTATCTCAGAAAAACTTAAAGTTGGATCTGAGGAAGCTAGGAAAATCCAAAAAAACTATTTTCAAGAATATAATACAACGTTAAATGGAATGATTAAACATCATAAAATCGATGCTGATGAATTTTTAGAATTCGTTCATGATGTGGACCTTAATTTCTTAAACAAGGACAAAGTTTTGGAGAATGAAATAAAAAAATTAGAAGGAAAAAAAATTATATTTACTAATGGCTCTAGGGCTCACGCTCAAAATGTGACAAAAAGAATTGGCATTGATAAGCTTTTTGATGGAATATTTGATATAAGGGACTCAGAATTTATTCCTAAGCCTTCAAAAGAACCATATAAAAAATTGGTAGAAAATTACAAAATTGAGCCACAATATTGTATATTCTTTGAGGATATAGCAAGAAATTTAAAACCAGCTTATGAAATGGGCATGAAAACTGTTTGGATAAAAAATGATGAGCCATGGGCAGCAAAGTTTTCTGATGCTGATTTTGTAAACTACAAAACAGATAAACTTTCAAGTTTTTTAAAGGAGATAAATGCAATTGAATGAGCTAGAAAAAATAATTAATGAAGCTTTTGCAAATAAACAAAATATTAGTGAAAATTCAGACAAAAAAATTATAAATGCAATTAATGAAACTATTGAACTTACAGATAAAGGATCAGTGAGAGTTGCTTTTAAAAAAGATGGCGCGTGGTCAGTTAATCAATGGGTTAAGAAAGCTATTTTATTAAGTTTTAAAATAAATAAAATGAAAATGTCAAAAGGTCCCTACACTACATGGTACGATAAGGTTTCTGGTAAATCTGTAGATTGGAATGAAAGTGATTGGAAAAAAGCTGGTTATAGGCATGTTCCGAATGGAGTAGTTAGAAAAGGTTCTTTTATAGCAAAGAATGTTGTTTTAATGCCTTGCTTTATAAATCTCGGTGCCTATGTAGATCAAGGAACTATGATAGACACCTGGGCATCAGTAGGATCTTGTGCGCAAGTAGGAAAAAACTGTCATATATCTGGTGGTGCAGGGATTGGTGGAGTTCTTGAACCTTTGCAAGCTGGCCCTGTAATAATTGAAGATAATTGTTTCATAGGTGCTCGATCGGAAATTGCAGAAGGTGTTTTAGTAGAGGAAGGAGCAGTAATTTCTATGGGCGTATATATTGGTGCTTCAACTAAAATTATAGATAGAGAAACTGGAAAAGTTATTTATGGAAAAGTACCTGCCTATTCAGTTGTGGTTCCAGGGTCATCGCCAAACACAAAAAATCCTAAAGGACCGTCCTTATACTGTGCTGTTATTGTGAAAAAAGTAGACGAAAAAACTAGAAGCAAAACATCTATTAACGATTTATTAAGAGATTAATGGCTAGCTTTAATGAAATAAAATTGGCCAAAGAACTTATACGATTTCCAAGTGTAACTCCTAGAGATGCAGGTGCAATAAGCTTCTTGAGTAAAAAACTTAAAAGTTTAGGATTCAAATGCAAATTGCTAGAATTTAAAGATAAAAAAAGCAAACCAATTAAAAACTTATATGCTAGGCTGGGAACTAAACAGCCAAATATTTGCTACGCAGGACATACTGATGTTGTTCCACCTGGTAATATTAAAGACTGGACAGTTAATCCATTTAAGCCAATTATCAAAAAAAATTACTTAATTGGAAGAGGTGCCAATGATATGAAAAGCTCTATTGCTTGTTTTATATCGGCTGTAAATAAATTTTTAAAAACTAATCCCAAATTTAATGGTTCGATTAGTTTTCTAATAACCGGAGATGAAGAGGGATTTGCTATTAATGGAACAAAAAAGGTAGTTGATTATTTAATTAGAAAAAAAGAAAAAATTAATTTTTGTATAGTTGGAGAGCCAACAAATCCTAAAAGACTTGGAGAAATGATTAAAATCGGTAGAAGAGGAAGTCTGACTGGTAAAATTGAAATATTTGGTGTTCAGGGTCATATCGCATATCCTCATTTAGTAAATAATCCAATAAATACACTTGTAAATATATGTAAAACTTTGAAAGAAAAAAAATTAGATAAAGGAAATAAAAATTTTCAGCCTTCAAACCTGGAATTTACTGGTATTTACGTAGACAATAAAGCCCATAATGTAATTCCAGCTAAAGCCAGAGCACAGTTTAATATCAGGTATAACAATTATCATTCTTCTAGCTCACTGAAAAGGAAGATTAATAAGATAGTAAAAAATTTATGTAAAAAAAGTAAGTGTAAATTTAAAATTAATTATTTAGCCAATGGAGACTCTTTTTTGACCAAACCTGAGAAAACTATTTTTATGGCGAAAAAAATTATTAAAAAAATTACAAAAATTAATCCTAAATTTTCAACCACTGGAGGAACTTCTGATGCCAGATTTATTAAAAAAATTTCTCCTTGTCTTGAGTTTGGTCTGGTAAACAAAACTATGCATAAAGTAGATGAATGCGTTTCGATTTCAGATTTAAAAAAACTAACAAATATTTATCAAAGTATTTTAGTAGATTATTTTAAGTGAAATTATTCAAAATAAAAAAATCAAACATAGATAACAAGGGTCTTTGTGCAACTAAAGATATTAAAAAAGGCACTAGGATTATAGAGTATAAAGGAAAAATTATTACAAGAAAAAAATCTGAAGAAGATCCTAAATTTGATAATGATAAAGCTATTTATCTTTTTAATTTAAATAAAAAATATGATCTGGATGGAGATTTTAAATATAATGTTGCAAGACTAATAAACCATTCATGTAATCCGAATTGCGAAGTTACAGGTACTGGACTTAAAATTTGGGTTTATGCAATTAAAGATATTAAAAAGAATGAGGAACTATCCTACGATTACGGTTTCAGTTTTGATGAAGACTATAAGAATTATCCTTGCAAATGTAGATCTAGTAACTGTGTAGGTTATATTGTTCGAGAAGGTTCAAGATGGCGAATAAAAAAACAGAAATCGATATAATTCTTCCAAATTATAATAGTGAAGAATTTATCGATAGTACAATTCAAAGTGTTATCAAACAAACTTTCAAAAATTGGAAGTTAATTATCGTTGACGATTTTTCTAATAAAGAAACAGTAAATAAAATTAAAAAATATGAAAAACATAAAAAAATTAGT
>CACCPR010000024.1 GCA_902548045.1 uncultured Pelagibacteraceae bacterium | reverse complement strand
TTGATAGGTAAGGATGCAATTGTTTTAAAAGATAATAAACAAATAACAGAATTTAAAGAAGGAATTTTACCTTGGTCAATTCAGAATCCAGTAGCTCTAGTTTTTGATGAATATGATGCAGGAAGACCAGATGTAATGTTTGTAATTCAAAGAGTTTTGGAAAGTGAAGGAAATTTTACTCTGTTAGATAAAAATAAAGTTTTGGAACAACATGATTGTTTTAGAATTTTCGCTACAACAAATACTGTTGGATTAGGAGATACATCTGGATTGTACCATGGAACACAGCAAATAAACCAGGGACAGATGGATAGATGGAATATTGTTTCCACTCTAAATTATCTACCTTTTGAAAAAGAATTGGAAATTGTTTTGGCAAAAAATAAAAGTTTTAATAATAAAGAAGGCAAAGAAGTTCTTTCGAACATGATTAAAGTTGCTGACCTGTCAAGAAAAGGTTTTATGAACGGAGATATTTCAACTGTAATGAGTCCAAGAACAGTAATGCATTGGGCTGAAAATACGTCCATCTTTAAAGATAAAGGATATGCCTTTAGAGTGACTTTTTTGAATAAGTGTGATGAATTAGAGAAAAAAATTATATCCGAGTATTATCAAAGATGTTTCGGTGAAGATCTTCCTGAGTCTTCAATAAATGTTTCAATATAAAAAAAGTGGAAAAAAAAGTAGAAATAATTGAAAATTTTAAAACTGCTATTGGTTCTACAGCTAGATCATTATCAAATTTAGAAAATGTTGAAGTATCATTTGGAAATCAAGAAATTAAATCTGAAAAAACTTCAATTAAATTGCCAGAAATAGAAAAAATAAACAACAAGGTTAATTATGATCAAATAAGAGCTCTTGCAGACTCAGAGTCTCTTAGATTAAGATTTAGTGACTTAAATACTTTTAAAACATATGAACCCGAAGGTAACATTTCAAAAAAACTTTACAAAATTGCTGAAAAAATAAGATATGAAAAACTGGGATCTGACCATTTTAAAGGAGTAAAGAATAACATTCAAAAATATTATAAAGACAGAATTAACTCTTTAGACTTTAAAAATAGTGAAGATAAAATAATTGAGTCCTTTGAAAACTATTTAAGAGTAAGATTTTTTGGCATCAAAAACAACAATGAAATAGAAAAAAAATTAAAAACTTACAAAAAGGATTTAAATGAAAAATTTAAGGAGAAAATCAACCAATTAAGTGAATTAACCGATAATCAAGCAAAATATAACTCTTTAATTTCGGATTTAATATCAAAAATGAATTTAGATGAAAATCTTGACGAAGAAGAAAAAGAAGACGAACACAAAGATGAAAAACGGACAGATCCAAAAAACCAAGAGCAAAAGACTGATAAACAAGAGCAACATCAAAATGAAATGTCTATAGAATCTGGTATTCCTGACTTAGAAAATCAAGCTAAAGAGTCAGATCAGGACGGAGAAGAAATAGAAATAGAAGATAAATCAAAGTCTGAATTTAGAAAAAAAGTCAAAAATAATTTGGGTGATTTAAAATATAAAATTTATACAGAAGAATATGACGAAATATTAAAGGAAGAAGAATTAGAAACCGAAGAGGAGCTCAATAGACTGAGAAAAAATTTAGATCAACAATTGATGCATCTTAAAAATTTTATTTCAAAGCTTGCAAATAAACTACAGAGAAAACTTTTGGCTAAGCAAAACAGATCATGGAATTTTGATTTAGAAGAAGGCTTATTAGATACCTCAAAACTACCAAGAATTATAATGGATCCTTTTAACTCACTTTCTTTTAAAAAAGAAAAAGATATTGAATTTAAAGATACGTTGGTGACAATTCTTATAGATAATTCAGGTTCTATGAGAGGAAAACCAATTTCTGTAGCAGCAATTTGTGCAGACATTCTCGCAAGAACTTTAGAGCGTTGTTCTGTTAAAGTAGAAATTCTTGGATTTACCACTAAGCATTGGAAAGGAGGTTCTTCAAGAGAAAAATGGATGAAAAACGATAAGCCTAATATGCCTGGAAGATTAAATGATTTGAAACATATAATTTATAAATCCGCTGATACGCCTTGGAGGCAAGCAAAAAATAATATTGGATTGATGCTCAAAGAAGGTTTGTTAAAAGAAAATATTGATGGTGAGGCCTTAAAATGGGCATATAATAAAATGTTAAGAAGGAAAGAAGAAAGAAAAATTTTAATGGTAATTTCAGATGGAGCACCTGTTGATGACTCTACTTTGTCAACAAATTCAAGCGATTATTTGGAAACTAATTTAAAGAATACTGTTAAATGGATTGAAAACAAAAGTAACATAGAATTATTAGCTATAGGTATTGGGCATGATGTAACAAGATATTACGATCAAGCAATTAAAATTGCAGATGTTCAAGATCTTGGAGATGCTATGATAAATCAACTCACTGATTTATTTGTTGAAAAAAAAAAGAAAACACTTCATTAAATTATTTTATTTAATATAATTTTGTTCAGAGATATCTTTAATGCTTGAGAGTAAAAATCTAAAAGGTATCAACATAGCTAAAGCTATAAATAATTTAACCGCTAAGTCCCCTAGTGCCAGCGAGACCCATGGAATTCCGGTATTGTAAAATGCAATTGAGAAAAATAAAAAAGTATCAGCTGTTGATCCTATAATTGAAGAGGTTAAAGGAGCGATGAACCAAGTTTTTTTTCTCAATTTATGAAATATCAAAACGTCTAAATTTTGGGCTAAAAAGAAAGCTGTTCCAGATCCAATAGCTATACGAATAGATATTAAGTCGGAATAATTAGTTGAAACTAACAATGTTAAAGAAACACCTATTATAAAACCTATATTAACAATTTTTTTTGCAACAATTTTTCCATAAGCCCGATTGGCTAAATCTGTAATGAAAAATGTAATTGGATAAGTAAAAGCTCCGTACGTAAGAATTTCATTAAGATCAAAATATTGAACTGGAATTTGAACTAAATAATTAGAAATTAGTACTACTAATCCCATCAATATCGATAGTTTGTAGAAAAGTGACATTATTATTTAGGATTTAGATGAAATAGAAGTTTTTAATTTTTTTACTTTCTTTGATAGATTTGAGTTCTTGGCTGTTAAAAGATATTTGTCTAAGCCACCTTTAAAATCTACAGTCCTTAAAGCAGAGCTAGTAACGTTTAATTTAATATTTTTCTTTAGAATATCGCTTTTAAAATTAACTTTTTTTAAATTTGGCAAAAATCTACGCTTAGTTTTGTTTTTAGCGTGACTTACATTATGGCCTTTGAGAGGTGAAACACCGGTTAGTTCACATTTTTTACTCATAATATTTTCCTAAAGATATATAGTTCTTGGTTAATCGCCGGTCAAGCATTAATTCCTATAGCATGGTCAATATTTTTAATTTTATCATTTTTTAGGATTGAGATTAATTCTTTTTTAATTTCTTTTACAACGCCTGGGCCTTTAAAAACCATACCAGTATATAATTGCACTACGTTGGCGCCGGCAGAAATCTTTTCAAAAGCACTTTTGCCAGAGTCAACACCTCCAACACCGATAATAGTAATTTTTTTGTTTAATTCTTTATAAAATTTTTTAATAAGATTTGTAGATATATCTTTAATGGGTTGACCGGACAATCCTCCCAGCTCATTTTTTTTGCTGTCTAGTAGTTTGTCTCTATTTTTATCAGTTGTATTAGAAACTATAATTCCCTCAATTTCGTATTTTTTTATAATTTCTATAGTGTTACTTATTTCTTTCTCATCTAAATCGGGTGATAGTTTTATCACAAGAGGTTTTTTTATATTTTTATTTTTTTTAATTTTTTGTAAGCCTTCCAATAATTTTTTCATTGAATTCTTTTCATGAAAATCACGTAAACCTTCAGTATTTGGTGATGAAATATTGATAGTTATATAATCTGAAAAAGAATAAAGTTTTGAAAGACAAGAATAAAAGTCCTCTGATTTATTTTTCGTATCTCTGTTTGGACCAATATTTATTCCCAAAACTCCAAGTGGTTTATTTTTAGCTATTCTATCTGCAACTATCTCAGAGCCGTGATTATTAAACCCAAGTCTATTAATTAAAGCTTCATCTTTTTCAAGCCTAAAAATTCTAGGCTTCGGATTTCCGAGTTGTCTTTTAGGAGTAATTGTTCCAACTTCTACAAAACCAAATCCTAATTTAAAAAGTGAATTATAAACTTCAGCGCTCTTGTCAAAACCAGCAGCTAAACCTATAGGATTATTAATTTTTCTTTTAAATAAATTTGTTTCTATCAACTCTTCCTGTTTCACACTAAAAAAACTCTCTGGTAAAAAGTTTGCTTTTAGAGATTTAATTGCTAAATCATGGGCTACCTCAGGATCTAGTGAAAAAATATAAGGTTTAAAAATTGAATACATATTTATTTTAATTTATCATTTATTAAACTAATTGTTTCTTTTATCCCAAAAAAGCTGACAAAAAATCCCATTCTGGGGCCATCTTCTTCCCCAAATAACACTTGATAGATTAATTTAAACCAATCTCGAAGATTTTTATCATAACCATTTTCTTTTCCCGTCGAATATATAATTGTTTGAATATCCTCAGGTGTTGAGGTTGGGTCTATTTCTTTAAGTTTTAATGATAATTGTTGTAAAGCCTTTTTTTCTTCATCGTTAGGAGTTTTAAATCTTTTATTCGGTTCTACTTTGTCTTTAAAATAATTAATTGCATATTCAGTAAGGCCGTCCAAAATCGGATAGTCTTTCGGTTTAATTTCTTTATGAAATCTATTTATAAATTTCCATAAAATTTCTTTGTTAAT
>CACCPR010000023.1 GCA_902548045.1 uncultured Pelagibacteraceae bacterium | reverse complement strand
GGATCAAACTCTTCATTGAGTTCAAAATTTTCGTCAATTGATTTTGTTATTTGTTGCTTTAAGCTTCTTGAAAAATTTCCGTATAACTTATCTGAAGTTATATCAGTATATTTTTTTAAATTTGCACGGTCTTTAACATTGAGTATTGAGGTATATTTTACAAATTTAGTATTAAAAATTTCTTTTTTTTTGTTAAAATTTAACCAATAAAATGGCCTTAAATCATTTGTATTAAAATCTAAACACAGTTCCCCACTATGAAAATTCTTTACAATATAATTAGCGTAAACATCAATTATCTCAAATTTTTTATATTTAATGCTAGATTGATTTTGTTTTTCAAATAATTTGAAATTTAGAGGTGAATAAATTCTCTCTCCCGTCATAACAATCTTTTCTTTAAAAAATAGATGAAATGAACCAAAAATTTCGTTGTTTTTTTTAATAAAATATTTTTTACAAGGAATAGAGCAGGTGTCAATCAATTCACTAGATGAATAAATATTTTGATTTTCTGTTTTTAAAAGAAAGCTATCCCATTCTAAATTAGAATTAGTCTCAACAACAGTATATTTTTCATCAACCATATAATATTAAAGTTTAAATTTTTTGATCATACTCTCCAATTTTACCAGTTTTTTGCAACAATCCATCAATAAAAGTAAAAATATTTCTTGTTCTTTCTGCAGAGGTAGGACTTTCAATAACGACTACTAATGACGGTTTATTAGAAGAGGCTCTTATTAACCCCCACGAGCCATCAGATAATGAAAATCTAATTCCGTTTACAGTTAAAATATCCTTTATTTGTAGTTTGTCGACTTTTACATTATCGTTTTTTATATTTTTAATTTTTTCAACTATTTCATTTACAACATCGTATTTTTCTTCGTCTTTGCAGAATGGAGCCATCGTTGGTGTTTGGAATGTTTTTGGCAATTCACTAATTATTTCTTTCATTTTTTTATTTTGATTATTAAGTAGATGACAAACTTGTATTGCTGAATTTATTCCATCATCATACCCATAACCTAAAGGAGAGTTAAAAAAGAAATGTCCACTTTTCTCAAATCCAGCTAAAGCTTTTTCTTGATTTACTTTTCTTTTAATATGAGAGTGACCAGTTTTCCAATATATGGTTTTACAATTATTTTTATTTAAAACTTCATCAAACTGGAACAAACCTGTTGATTTAACATCAACTATAAATTTTGAATTATTATATTTTTCAGAGAGGTTTCTTGCAATTAGCAGCCCGATTTTATCTGAAAAAATTTCGTTACCCTCATTATCAATAACACCAACACGATCTCCATCTCCATCAAATCCAAATCCTATATCTGCATCATTTTCTTTAACAGATTTTGATATTGCGTGCAGCATTTTTAGATCTTCTGGATTTGGATTGTATTTAGGAAAAGTCCAATCTAATTCGCAATCCAGTTCAATAACATCACAACCAATACCTTTTAAAATTTCGGGGGCAAATATTCCTGCAGTACCGTTACCGCATGCTACTACTGCTTTTATTTTTTTATCAATTTTATTTTTCTCTATTAAGTCTTTTATGTAAATATTCTTAAAATTATTCACCCTCTTATTCGATCCCATCCCTTCGATAAATCTTTTGTTTAAAGTTATATCTTTTAGTTCACTCATTTCTTCTGGAGCATGTGTTAGTCCTTTTTGAATACCCATCTTGACACCAGTCCATCCGTTTTCATTGTGACTAGCGGTAATCATAGCTATTGCATCTGAATTTAAATTGAATTGTGCAAAATAAACTGTTGGCGATAAAGACAAACCAATATCTTCAACATGGCATCCTGTTTTGATCAAACCTTCTGTTAAAGCTTTTTTAATTTTTTCACTATAGGACCTATAATCGTATCCCACTATTACCCTTGGTTGAGATTTCTTCGTACGCTTAATAATTTGAGTTCCTAACCCTTTACCTAAATTAATGATTCCATCTATATCGATGTCTTTTTCAAACACCCATCTTGCGTCATACTCTCTAAAACCGTTTGGATTGATTTTCATTAAGTATTAATACCTAAGATTACAGTATTTTCTTACTAATATGTTTATTAACAATATTTTCCACTTGCAAAATTAATCAAATGTTCTTATATTGTTCTATTGATTTTGATGTTATATAGTATATTAACGTAAATGTAACACAACATATAGTTGTTTTGTTAATAATTCGACTAAAACATAAGAAAATATGAATAAAAACGTATCATTGGCAATAGAGAAAGCTGTCGGCAGTTTAAGCCAAAAGAGCTCTAGTGAATTAAAGAATAACAACGGTCCTAAAAAACCAGACTTATTCTCTTTGTCAGGAGACACTGAGCTTTTCCAAAATGAAAAAGGCATAACAATAAAAATAGACCGATCTAAAGACGCTAATTTAACAGATTTTGGCAAAGCGACTTTGAAAGATAGATATTTAGGCCAGAATGAAAGTTTCCAAGATTTGTTTGCACGAGTGGCCAGTGTATATGCAGATGACAATTTACACGCCCAAAGAATTTATAATTATATTAGCAATCTTTGGTTTATGCCTGCAACTCCCGTTTTGTCAAATGGAGGAACAGAGAGAGGCTTACCTATTTCATGTTTTTTAAACGAAGCTAATGATAGCCTAGAAGGCATAACAGATTTATGGGAAGAAAATGTTTGGTTAGCTGCTAGAGGAGGTGGAATAGGAAGTTATTGGGGTAACTTGAGATCGATAGGAGAAAAGATAGGTAAAGTTGGAAAAACTTCAGGCATTATTCCATTTATAAAAGTTATGGACTCCTTAACACTAGCGATTAGCCAAGGATCTTTAAGAAGAGGCTCAGCAGCATGTTACTTGCAGATCGATCACCCCGAAATAGAAGAATTTATAGAAATGAGAAGACCAACTGGTGGAGATGTAAACAGAAGATCTTTAAATTTACATCATGGTGTTTTAGTTACTGATGATTTTATGAGAGCCGTAGAAACAGATGGTCAATGGGCACTTAGAAGTCCTTACGATGGATCAGTTCAATCTACTATTCCTGCAAGAAACTTATGGATTAGATTATTAACTGCAAGAATTGAAACTGGCGAACCTTATATTGTTTATATTGATACAGTTAATAGACAAATACCTCAGCATCATAAATTAGCTGGTTTGAAAGTAAAAACTTCTAACTTATGCAGTGAAATTACTTTGCCTACTGGAATGGACAATGAAGGAAAACAAAGAACTGCTGTATGTTGTCTTTCTTCTTTAAATTTAGATACATACGAACAATGGAAAGATGATGATCAATTTGTAGAGGATGTTATGAGATTTTTAGACAACGTAATGACAGATTTTATAAATAGAGCACCAGAAGAATTTGCTCATGCAAAATATTCAGCAATGAGAGAAAGAAGCGTTGGCCTAGGAGTTATGGGCCTACATTCATATTTTCAACAAAAAAATATTCCTTTTGGTTCAGTAATGAGCAAAGTTTGGAATAAAAAAATATTTAAAAATATTCAAGAAAAAGTTGATCTTGCTTCAAAAACTTTAGCAGAAGAAAGAGGGTCATGTCCTGATGCAGCCGAATATGGAATAAAAGAAAGATTTTCTAATAAAACAGCAATCGCACCAACAGCGTCCATTTCAATTATTTGCGGAGGTTCTTCACCAGGAATAGAGCCAATAGCAGCAAATAGCTTCACCCATAAAACTTTGTCCGGTTCATTTAATGTTAGAAATAAATATTTAAAGAAAATTCTAAAAAAATATAACAAAGATACCGATGAAGTTTGGTCCACTATAACAACAAACCAAGGATCTGTTTCACATTTAGATTTTTTAACAGCAGATGAAAAAGATACCTTTAAAACTGCTTTTGAAATCGATCAAAGGTGGATTGTTGAGTTAGGAGCGGATAGAACCCCACACATTTCTCAAGCACAATCCATAAATGTGTTTGTGCCAGCAGATATACACAAGAAAGAACTTCACGACATTCATTTTCAAGCTTGGAAAAAGGGCCTTAAAAGCCTTTATTATTGTAGATCTAAATCTATTCAAAGAGCTGAAAATGTGGAGGCAGGCTCATCAACAGATGTGACGAAAAATGTTTATTCGAAATCGAATGAATCAAATAATAAAGATAACAATTATGAGGAGTGTTTATCATGTCAGTAGTAGAAAAAGTTAAGCCAGGAATAATACAACCAAAAAAAATGGGTTTATTAGTAGAAAACCCTGTTTATAAACCGTTTAGATACCCGTGGTGTTACGATGCTTGGTTAACGCAACAAAGAATTCATTGGTTACCAGAAGAAGTACCTCTTGGAGATGATGTAAGAGACTGGCAAAAAAATTTAACCAAAGAAGAAAAAAATCTTTTAACACATATCTTCAGATTTTTCACTCAAGCCGATGTTGAAGTTAACAATTGTTATTTAAGACATTACACAACTGTTTTTAAACCAACAGAAGTTTTAATGATGATGACTGCTTTCGCTGCTATGGAAACAGTTCACATTGCTGCTTACTCTCATCTTTTAGATACAATTGGAATGCCAGAAACAGAATATTCAGCTTTCTTGCAGTATAAAGAAATGAAAGACAAATATGACTATATGCAAGGTTTTGATGTTAAATCAAAACATAATATTGCAATGACAATGGCAGTGTTTTCAGCTTTCACAGAAGGTTTACAATTGTTTGCAAGTTTTGCAATCTTATTAAACTTCCCAAGATTTAATAAGATGAAAGGGATGGGCCAAATAGTAACCTGGTCAGTAAGAGATGAAACTTTACATTGTAATTCCATGATTAGATTGTTTAGAGACTTTGTAAAAGAAGAGCCACAAATTTGGAATGATAAACTTAAAAAAGAAATTGTTGATGCTTGCAAAACAATTGTAACACACGAAGATGCATTTATAGATTTAGCTTTTCAGATGGGTCCTTTAGAGGGTTTAACAGCGAATGAAATCAAGCAGTACATCAGATTTATTGGAAATAGAAGACTTGAACAACTAGGTCTTGATCCAATTTATGATGTTAAAAAAAATCCTTTAACGTGGTTAGATACAATGCTGAACGGTGTAGAGCACATGAACTTCTTTGAAGGAAGAGCTACAGAATACTCTAAAGCTTCTACAAGAGGCACTTGGGGCGAAGTTTTTGCTTAAAGATTTTTATTAAAGCTGAAGTTTATTTTTCCCAATCAAATTTTGGAAAAGTATCAAATACTTGAAGTACTTTTTCTGACCACTGATTGCAAACTTTGGAATAGTCTTCATCACTAGTATTTAAACATTTAAGATAGGAGATTTTTGGCTGATCTTTTTTATACACAGCAATATCTATCGGAGGACCAACGGTTAAGTCACTTTTAAGAGTTGAATCCATTGAAATTAAAGCGCATCTTGAAGCATCACCGATCGAAACATTTGGAGTTATAACTCTATCGAGAATAGGTTTTCCATATTTCACCTCACCTATCACTAAATAAGGTTTACTGTCTGCTGGTCTTATATAATTTCCTTGAGGATAAACCATATACAATTCTAAATTTTGACCGCGTATTTGTCCTCCTATAATAAATGTAGATCCTAAAACAAGACTGTCAGTGTTTATGCCATCTGGTGAAGAATGTTTCGTGTTAAGCTTACCTATGTAGGATGCAATTTGTTCGAAATCCTTACAAGTATTTAGACTAATAGAAGCATTTTTGTCATTTATATCTTTTTCTACAGATTTAAAAACTGCCTGAGATGTTCCTAAGTTCCCCGATGTAACAATAATTACTGTTCTGTCTCCAACATCGTAAGTAAGCATTTTAGAATATATATTAACGTTATCTAAACCAGCGTTTGTTCTTGAATCTGAGGCTAAAACTATTCCTTCATTTGTTTTTATACCCACACAATAAGTCATGCTGAATTAATATTTAAAAAATCTATGTATTTCAATTCTTTATTAGCATATCTACTATCTAATTTGTGCAATTGTTTAAGAAATTAAAACGTTAAAAATAAGATAATGGCTGACTTTTGGAAAAAGTATGAATCTTCAAAAACTTATGACGAGTATTTAAACTCTGAAAACAAGTTAAGAAGACAAGCTTTAATAATTTCTCACATCTTAGAAAAA
>CACCPR010000022.1 GCA_902548045.1 uncultured Pelagibacteraceae bacterium | reverse complement strand
AAATCCTTAAGCTCTTCACTTTTTTTAATGTAATGTTGGTTGTTATAGCGAAATCTGTTCGGATCATCTATAAATTTCTTTTCTCCTATACAGATCAAAGCATCATGGGCCTCTGACATTTCAGGATCCATATAATAAACTTCTTGAGTGGCTATTAAAGGAAGGTCAAAATCAGATGAAATTTTAAGTAGATAATTTTCATAATTTGTTTCTTTGATTTCCCCATGGCGTTGAATTTCAAGATAAAAACGATCTACAAAAGAATCTTTAATATTAGAAATAATCTTTTCTATAACTTTAATTTTATTGGCGTAAAATAGTTTGCCGATAAAATTTGTATAATTTCCTGTAAGTAAAATTAGATCTTGATTATTTGAAATTAAATCCTCAATTTCACAACAAGGATCGTGCGACCCATTATTCTTTAAATAACTTAATGAAGAAAGTTTAGTTAAATTTTTATAACCAATTTCAGAAGTTGCATATAAAGTAATTTTTCCAATATTATTATCGTGTAATAAATTTATTTGAGTTCCTATAATCGGCTGTGTCCCAGCTTTGCTTATTTTTTCTGCAAATTCTAAAGCTCCGCACAAATTATAACTATCCGCTAATCCTGCTGCTTTAATTTTGTTTAGTTTACAATAATTTGCTAGTTCATCAATTTTAACAGCGCCTTCACATATAGAATATTGAGTGTGTATTTTGATGTTGTTAAATTCACTTCTTTTATCAAGCATTCATTCGTTTTATATTACCCTTAGAAATACTCAACTTATAATCTGCCATGTTAGCAAGTTCTCTATTATGAGTTGCAAATACAACTGCTTTATTTAATTTTTTTAATCTTAAAAAATATGAAAAAATATCTCGAGAAGTTTTGTAATCTAAATTTCCCGTTGGTTCATCTGCTAAAATTACATCTGTTTCTGAAATTAAAGCTCTTGCTATAGCTACTCTTTGTTGTTCCCCACCTGAAAGTTCATTAGGAAAGTGATCAATCCGATTTGAAATTTTTACATCTTTGAGTATTTTTTTAGCTTTTTTTATAGAAAAATTGTTCGTTTCTCCTTTGATTATTAAAGGCATAATCACATTTTCAAGAGTAGTAAAATCTGTAAGTAAATTATTATCTTGAAATATTATTGAAATATTTTGCTTACGCGCTAAATTTTTTTCCATTTCATTGAAGTTATTTGTATCTTTATTTTTTAAAAGTATTTTTCCTTTTGTAGGTTCATCAAGTAATGCGAGTAAATGTAAAAAAGAGGATTTTCCTGATCCAGAGGGACCTACTAGGGCTATTAAGTCTCCTTGTTTTATCTTGATATTAACATTATTGAAAAGTTCTATTAGCCCATTTTTATGTTCAAAAGTTTTTTTAAGATTTATTGTTTCTAGTAAAATTTTAGTCATATTTTAAAGCTCTAAAAGTTTTCATTTTAGATATACTTATAGCTGGCAAAAAAGAAGCTAAAGCAGATATTATCAATGAAAATATAAAGATCGCTATTATGGAATAAATATTTATTTCGGTTGGTAATTTTTCTAAAAAATAAACATCTGCAGGAAATATTTCAAAATTAAACAACCTCGAAAGAATGCTTCTAATTTTTTCTAAATTTAAAGATAAAATAATTCCTAAAATTATTCCCGTAATCGTTGCAAAGAAACCAATAGTGAATCCAGTAAGAAAAAATGATTTTTTTATAGAATTATTACTTAAACCTAATGTTTTTAAAATGGCAATTTCTTTAGTCTTATTTTTTATTAAGATTGTCAATCCTGAAATTATATTAAATGCTGCTACAATAATTATTAATGTTAAAATTATAAACATTACATTTCTTTCTACTTTTAAAGCGCTAAAAAAAGATTTGTTTAAATCCGACCATGTGTATACAAAATAATTTTGATTTAATTTTTGTATTCGATTTTTATATTTATCTGAATTCATTGGGTCTGATAAATAAATTTCAAGATTTTGATCATTATCTTCCTTATCAAATATAGATAAAGTATCAGAAATATTTAAAAAAATTATGTTTTGGTCAAATTCAAAAAACCCTGTTTTAAAAATTGCTTTTACTATCATGGTCTCTTGTTTAGGCATGCCTCCAAATGGAGTAGTAACAAATGCTGAGGACATCAAATTAATCTTATCGCCTACTTTTAAGTCTAAATTATAGGCCAGCTCTACTCCTATAAAAGCTGAATTTTTTTTGAAATCATCAAGATTGCCTTCAAAAATGTTTTTTTTGATAAATTTAAAACTTTTTTTATTATTAGGATCTATGCCTTTAATTATAATTCCTTTAGCATTGTCGTTGTTAATAACTATACCTTCTCCAGAATATGCTTTAGATACATTTGCCTCTTTAATTGTAGTTTTTAACTTGTTTATAAACTCATCATCAATTTTAAAACCGTTTGATTGTACAACTATGTGGGGATTTAATCCTAAAATTTTTTTTGTTAAGTCGGTTTTGAATCCATTCATAACTGACATTACAATAATTAATATTGCAACTCCTAACATTATTCCCAAAAATGAAAAAATAGAAATTACTTTCAAGAATCCCTCTTTTTTCTTTGGTCGCAAATTTCTTAACGAAATTAATCTTTCAGCTTTTGTAAACAATTTATTTTTTTTTTAGTTGAGATTTAATTTTTTCCAAACTTAATATTTCACTTTTTGAATTAAGTTCCTTAAATTCATAATTATCTTCCTCTGATTTAGCGCCAATTATTATTTGATAAGGTACTCCAATTAAATCATGTTTTTTAAACTTATTAGCCATATTCTCCTCTACATCGTCTAACAATACGTCAATATTTTGTTTTTTTAATTCTTTGTAAATTTTCTCAGCTTTTTCCAAGTTTTCTTTATTATTTTTACTTATACTTGGAATAATAACCACATCAAAGGGAGAGATTGATTTTGGCCATTTCATAACACCATTAGTGTAATTTGCTTCTATGGCAGCGCCTACTAATCTTGATACTCCAATTCCATAAGATCCCATTTTAACAGCAATTTTTTTCCCATCTTTTGCATCAATCATACAATTAAGAGGTTTAGAATATTTATCTCCAAAATAAAAAATGTGTCCTACTTCAATTCCTTTTGTTTTTATTTGATCTTCTTTTTTTACTTTATCATCGAATTCTTTTGCTTTAAATTTTTCATCGGTTACAGCATAAATAGAAGAAAAATTCTCTCTCATTTTTTTTAATGAACTTTCAGTAAAGTCATATTTGTTCAAATCTATTTTAAAAATATTTTTATCTGCATAAATTTGACTTTCCCCCGTCTCTGCTAAAATAATAAATTCGTGAGATAAATCTCCGCCGATCGGTCCAGTTTCAGCAGCCATAGGTATCGCTTTTAAACCAAGTCTGTTAAATGTTCTTATGTAAGAATAAAACATTTTATTATACGAATTTTTTGCATCATCATCACTTAAATCAAAAGAGTATGCGTCTTTCATATAAAACTCTCGACATCTCATTACCCCAAATCTAGGTCTAATCTCATCCCTAAATTTCCACTGTATGTGATAAAGTATTTGGGGGAGAGATTTATATGATTTTATGCTTGATCTAAATATATCTGTAATTAATTCTTCATTTGTTGGCCCATACAGCATTTCACGACCTTGACGATCTTTAATTCTTAACATTTCTTCTCCATAATCTTCATATCTTCCACTTTCCTTCCAGATGTCTGAGGATTGAATTGTTGGCATTAACATTTCTTGACCACCTATTAAATTTTGTTCCTCTCTAACGATTTGTTCTATTTTTTTCATTACTTTAAAGCCTAAAGGTAACCAAGAATAAATTCCTGCGGATGATTGTTTAATCATACCCGTTCTAAGCATTAATTGGTGAGATTTTATCTTTGCATCTGAAGGGAGATTTTTTGTTATAGGTAAAAATAAATTAGATAAATACATTACTGTAAAAAATTCCTTAAATTAAAGTAACTGTTGTTTACCAAATAATATATCACAAGAAACAATATTGATGTAATGATAGTTGTTATTAAAAATTTTTTAGCTATTTTTGGGTTGTTTGGAGCTCCAGGATCAACTCCTTCTATAGTCTCTTTAAAGGTTTCTTTTTTAGATTGAATTCCTAGAGGCAATACTGAAAAAAAAACTATCCACCAAATCATCACATAAACTATAATTGACCCAGTAATTCCCATTAAATTCTTGCTATATTTATATTAGTAAAAGGTTTTTTTCCTGTTATTTCTCTGACTATTTTTCTACAATTTTGCTTGATAGTTTCTATTAAATTTTTTTCTTGGTTCTTACTTTCTAAAGAAAAAGTCCTACAAATATTAAATATTTCATCTTCCATATCAAAGATAAAATTTTCTATTTCATCATTTTTGGGTATTCCTTTAAATGAAATTACAGGCTTTTTAATTTTACCATTATTAGAAACAATCAAAGTTATTTCTAAATATCCATTAAGAGAAAGGTTTTTTCTATCTTTTATTGATTGTGAGTCTGCGTCAACCCCTAAATTACCATCTAAGTATAATCTGCCCGAAGGAGCTTTATCAATTATTTCAGGTTTGTTTCCTGGAAGAAGTTTTATAATATCGCCATTTTCTATCAAAAGAGTTTTAGGAACTTGCATTTCTTTTGCAAAATTAACATGTTCTTTCATATGTCTGTGCTCGCCGTGTACAGGTATAATGCACTTTGGTTTAACCCAATTATACATATCTTTAAGGTCTTCCCTATTCGGATGACCAGAAACATGAACAAAAGCGTTTTCTTCAGTAATAATATCAATATTATTTTTTACTATTAAATTTTGAAGTTGATATAATTTTTTTTCATTTCCTGGGATTATCTTTGATGAAAAGATGACACAATCTCCCTCTTCTATAAAAACTTCTGGATGTATACCGTTAATAATTCTATTCATTGCACCCATTGGTTCACCTTGACTTCCTGTGGCTAAATATAAGATCTTATTTTTTGATAATTTGTTAGCATCTTTAGACTCAATAGGGTCAATAAGATTTCCTAAATAACCACATTTTTTCGCCGCTTTATAAATTCTTTGCATAGATCTACCTACTAAACAAATCGATCTTCCAGTTTTTTTTGCACAATAAAAAATTGACTCCATTCTAGCAACGTTGGAGGCAAACGATGTAACTAAAATTCTTTTTGATTTAGTCTCCATAATTCTTTCTAAACTGTCTCTAACATCTGACTCAGAGCCTGCTCTACCTGGGCTAAAAACATTAGTAGAGTCACAAATCATTGTTGAAACACCTTTTTTGCCAATTTCTCTAAGTTTTTTTTCGTCAATATTTCCTCCTATTAAAGGGTTCGGATCTATTTTCCAGTCTCCTGTATGTAAAATTGTTCCTAAGGGAGTGGTTATGCTTAATCCATTTGGTTCTAATATTGAGTGAGTTAAAGTAACAAAATCAATTTCAAAATTACCTAATTGTATTTTAGTATTGAGAGGAACAATGTTTAAGTATTTTAAAACGTCAATTTTTTTTTCTTTAAATTTTTCTTGAATTAAAACTGCGGTAAAAGGAGTTGCAAAAATTTTACATTTTAAGTCCGGCCATATATGCGCTACTGAACCGATATGATCTTCATGGGCGTGTGTAAGAACAATTCCCAATAAATCTTCTTTTTTATCGATTATAAAACCTGGGTCAGGAAAAATTAAATCAACTCCAGGGACAGAATCATCTGCAAAAGTCACACCCATATCGACTATTATCCATTTTTTATTTTCTTCATTTCCATAGGCATAAAGATTCATATTCATACCAATTTCTCCTGAGCCTCCTAAAGGGCAAAAAATTAATTCATCTTTTTTCATAGCAATTCTTTATATACCCTTGAGATACCCTTAATTGTAACATTTTGATCAACTACTGATTTATATTTAACGTATTTTTTAAATAATTTAGCATATCCACCCGTTAAAATAATTTTATAATTTACTTTTGTTTTTGAAGATATCTTTTTAATTATATTATTTATTAAACCCTGGTAACCCCAGATAAATCCAGCATTTAAAGCTTCTTGAGTATTTTTTCCATAGCTTTTTTGAATCTGCCTTAAATTTAATATAGGTAACAAAGCAGTTGAACTGTTTAAATTTAAAATTGAAAGATTAACTCCTGGAGAAATAACTCCACCTACGTAGGTGCCATTTCTAATTATATCAAAAGTTGTTGCGGTGCCAAAATCAATTACAATTGCGTTTTTATAATTTGAAGAAGCTATAGCGTTTAAAATTCTATCTGAACCTAATTGATTGTATTTTTTTATTTTAATTTTAATAATCTTTTTAATTTTTAA
>CACCPR010000021.1 GCA_902548045.1 uncultured Pelagibacteraceae bacterium | reverse complement strand
AGATAGTAAAGGAAGACGTCTTGGAGTTAAAAGATACGGTGATCAATTAGTAATTCCTGGAAACATTATTGTGAGGCAAAGGGGAACTAAAATACATCCAGGAGATAATGTTGGTATAGGCAAAGACCATTCAATTTTTTCTCTAATAAAAGGAAAAGTTAAATTTAAAAAGTCAAAATTAAACAGAACTTTTGTTTCTGTAATCCCGAATTAAATCTGTATAAATAACTTAAGTTATTTATATTATACCTAAAATGAAATTTTTAGATCAAGCAAAAATATATATTAAAGCTGGAAACGGTGGTTCAGGATCAGCGAGTTTTCGAAGAGAAAAATTTATCGAATATGGAGGGCCAGATGGAGGAGATGGAGGAAATGGAGGATCTATAATAGTTGAGTCAGAAAGAAATTTGAACACGCTTATAGATTTTAGATATGCCCAACATTTTAAAGCTGAAAGTGGAAAACCTGGAAGTAAAAGAAATAAAACGGGTGCTAATGGAGAAGATTTAATTTTGAAAGTGCCGTTGGGAACTCAAATTTATGAAGAAGACAATAATACTTTGATTTATGATTTTACTAAAAATAAAGAAAAATATCTTGTAGCTTCAGGCGGAAAAGGTGGTTTGGGAAATGTTAGATTTAAAAGTTCAACAAATAGGGCTCCTAAAAAGAAAACAAATGGAAAACTTGGTGAGGAATTTTGGATATGGTTGCAGCTTAAAGTAATCGCAGATGTAGGGATAATTGGAAAACCTAACGCTGGAAAATCTAGTTTGTTAGCTGCTTTAACTAGAGCTAAACCTAAAATTGCAAGCTATCCTTTTACAACAATTAACCCAAATTTGGGAGTAACATATCACAATGGAAAAGAGATAACCTTGGCTGATATTCCTGGTCTTGTGGAAGGAGCGCATAAAGGTGTTGGATTGGGAGATAAGTTTTTACGTCATATAGAGAGGTGTAAGGTTTTATTGCATTTAATTGACTTGACCGAAAATGATCTTACAAGCGCTTATAAAAAAATAAAAATAGAACTTACCTCATATGATAAAATGTTGAGTAAAAGAAAAGAAATTATTTTTTTTAATAAATCGGATTTGTTGAAAAATGAAGATATTAAAAAAAAATTAGTTGAATTTAAAAAAAAAGTTAAAACAAAATATGAAGTTATTTCAGTTTTTTCAAATAAAGATATTAAAAAAATCAAACAAATCTTGTTAAATTATGCTAATCGCTAAATCTCAAATAATTGTAATTAAGTTAGGATCATCAACTGTAATCGATAATAAAGGAAAATTTAAAAAAAGATGGGTTACATCTTTAATAAAAGATATTAAAAAATATGGCAAAGGTAAAAATTTTGTCATTGTTTCTTCTGGAGCTATTGCCCTTGGGCAGAAATATTTAAAAATAAAAAAGAAAAAGATTAAGCTAGAAATGAGTCAAGCAATAGCCGCTATTGGCCAAATTCATTTGGCTAGCGAATTCCAAAAACTCTTTGATAAATTCAGAATAAAATCTGGACAAATTTTAATTAGCCCTGATGACACAGAACAAAGGAGACGTGCTTTAAATGTAAGAAGCACTTTTGAAAATCTTTTTAAATTAAAGGCAATTCCAATTGTAAATGAAAATGATACAACTGCAACCGCAGAAATAAAATATGGTGATAACGACAGACTTGCAGCGAGAGTAGCACAGATTGTTGGTGCAGATACTCTAATCATATTATCAGACGTAGATGGTCTCTATGATAAATCAAAAAAGATTGTAAAAACTGTTACCAAAATTGATGAAAAAGTTTATTCATTAGTTAATACTAGTAAAAATTTGTATGGCTCTGGGGGAATTTCTACAAAATTAGATGCAGCTAAAATTTGTATTAACTCTGGTTGTCACATGTTTATTGCTAATGGTAAAAAAGAAAATCCTCTTAAAAAATTATTAAAAAATAAAATTTGTACACATTTTATACCTAAAATTTCAAGTTTAGATGCTAGAAAAAAATGGATAATAAGTTCTTTGAATTCATCTGGTATTATTTATGTCGATGATGGGGCAGCGAAAGCATTATTAAATGGAAAAAGTTTGTTAGCGGCTGGAATTACAAAAATTAGAGGTTCTTTCGACAAGGGGGCAAACGTCTTAATTGTTGACCAAAATGATAGACAGTTAGCTAGGGGATTGGCTTCTTTTAATTCAGTAGAAATCGAAAAGATTAAAGGCAAACACAGTAATGAAATAGAGAGAGTCTTGGGTTATTTAAGCAAATCTGAAATTATTCATAAAGATGATATGGTAAAATTATAAATGCAGTATTTAGAAAAAATTGGGAAAAACGCTAGAAAGGCTTTTGAAGATCTTAAAAAGGTAAGTCATAATAGAATTAAGAGAGTTTTAAATAGTTACAATAAAGCACTTATTAAAAATAAAAGAAGAATTATTTATGAAAATCAAAAAGACGTTAAAAACGTTAAGCGTAAACATCTTGTTGATAGACTTATATTAGATGATAAAAGAATTGAGGGTATAAGAAACTCAATTGATGAAATATCAAGATTTAAAAATCCTTTAAACAAAGTTCTAGAGAGTTGGAGTAGACCAAATAGATTAAAAATAAAAAAAGTTTCAACTCCAATTGGGGTAATAGGAGTTATTTATGAAAGTAGGCCAAATGTAACAGCAGATGTAGCGGCTTTAAGTTTAAAATCTGGAAACTGCTCAATTTTAAGAGGAGGGTCTGAAGCATTTAATTCTAATAAGTTGTTAGCTAATATTTTTAGGGAAGTGCTTAAAAAAAATAAGATAAACAAAAACTGTATTCAATTCATAGAAAAGAAAGAAAGAAAAATTGTAGATAATATGCTTTCTAAAATGGGCAAGTATATAGATGTTATAGTGCCTAGAGGTGGAAAGGGATTGGTGGCTAAAGTTCAAAAATTCTCAAATATTCATGTAATTGGTCACCTTGAAGGATTATGCCATATCTTTGTAGATAAAAGTTCAAACCTAGAAATGGCAAAAAAAATAATTATTAATGCTAAAATGAGAAGAACCAGTATATGTGGAGCGGCTGAAACACTTTTGGTGGACCATAAGGCTCTGAAAACTCATGCGAAAGAAATCATTAAATCACTTATTAAATCGGGATGTGAAGTGAGAGTCGATAATAAAATAAATAAACTGTTTAACAACAAATTAAAAATTGCCGTAGATAAAGATTGGAGAACTGAATATCTAGATAAAATTATTTCAATAAAAACTGTTAAAAATGTTAACGAAGCAGTTGAACATATATTGAAATACGGAACTATGCACACAGATAGTATAATCACAAATAATCCTAAAAACGCGAAAATTTTTCTAGATAGAGTTAATAGTTCAATAGCTATGCACAATGTTTCAACACAATTTGCAGATGGTGGTGAATTTGGTTTTGGCGGTGAAATTGGAATATCAACAAATAAATTACCACCAAGAGGACCAGTTGGAATTAATCAACTAACTTCTTACAAATATATAGTATCTGGCAAAGGAATTATCAGATCATGATATGTTGAACAAAATTAAGAGAGGTATTGGAATTTTTGGTGGGAGTTTTGATCCACCTCACAAAGGACATGTAAAAATTTCACAAATCGTTTTAAAAAAAATACGTCTCAAAAAAATTTATTGGGTTGTAACTAAAAAAAACCCTTTAAAGAAAAATCCTTATTTTACACTGGAAGAAAGAATATTTAAATCTAATTTAGCTTTAGGAAAATTAAAAGAAATTAATGTTTTACATTTAGATAAAAAAATTAATTCATCTCGAACTATTAATGTGGTTAATTATTTCATAAAATATAAAAAACAAAAAAACTTATATTTAATTTTAGGTGCAGATAACTTGATAAATTTTCATAAGTGGACAAAATGGAAAAAAATAGCTAAGTTAACAAAGTTAGTGGTGCTTTCTAGAAAAGGATATGATAAAAAAAGTAAAGAATCGACTGTCGTGAAATATCTAACCAAAAAAAATATTATTTTTATAAAGAATAAACATATAAATATTTCATCGACATTTATTAAGAAAAATTACTTTAAAAATCAAAGATGAATATACTTAATATTAAAAAAAATATTGAAAAAATTTTAGATCAAAATAAGGCTAGAAACATAATTTCTATTAATTTAAAAAATAAATCTTATATTGCTGACTACATGATTGTTGCTTCAGGCACTTCATCTAGACATCTGCAGGCACTTGCGGAAATACTTTTAACTGAATTGAAGAAGTTTGGCTTAAATGATTGTCGAATGGAAGGAAGAGAAAGCAAAGATTGGAAGCTAGTTGATACTAATGATATTATAGTTCATATTTTCCATCCAGAAAAAAGAGAATTTTATGATCTTGAGAAAATGTGGTCAGAAGAAATTCCTAAAGAAAAGGCTACAGTATGAGAAAATTTACATTTTATATCATTCTTATTTTAAATTTAACTATTACACATTCGCTTTCTAACACTTCTGAAAATAAATTTTACGAAAAAATAGACCTATTCGGAGAAGTTTTAGAAAAAATCGGCCAAGAATACGTCGATGACGTGAACAAATCTGAAATAATGGACTCAGCAATAAATGGAGTATTACAATCGCTTGATCCATATTCGGCATATATGAGTCCTGAACTTTTTAAAGAAATGCAGACAGATACCAGAGGTGAGTTTGGTGGACTTGGAATTGAAATTGGCATGGAAGCAGGCTTAGTTAAAGTTATATCACCTATAGACGATACGCCTGCCTCAAGGGCTGGTATTAAAGCAGGTGACTACATTGTAAAAATAGGAAATGAGCAAGTTCAAGGAAAGAGTTTAATGGAAGCTGTGAAATTAATGAGAGGACCTGTAGGAACTTCAATAGAATTGACTATAAGAAGAAAAAATGAAAAAAAACCCTTAAAATTTAAAATTAAACGAAAAATAATTGAGATACAGTCAGTAAAATCCGAAGTCCTAGGTAAAAATAAGAATTTAGCTTACATAAGATTAAAATCTTTTAATGAAAATAGTGACAAACAATTTTTAAATATTATTAAAAAATTTGAGAAGAATTCTAAAATTAAAGGTTATATTTTAGATTTAAGGAATAATCCTGGTGGTTTACTTACTCAAGCAATTAATATTACTGATTTTTTTTTAGAGGATGGTGAAATCGTTTCAACAAAAGGACGTAGGGCATCTGAAACAAGAAAATTTTTTGCTAAGAAAGGTGATGAGACCAAAGGAAAGCCTATAATAGTTTTAATAAACAATGGTTCTGCATCTGCTTCTGAAATTTTTGCAGGAGCACTAAAAGATCATAAAAGAGCGATAATTTTGGGTGAAAATTCTTATGGAAAAGGCTCTGTTCAGTCAATTATTCCCTTAAGAAATGGTGGCGGCATGCGACTAACTATTTCTAAATATTATTTGCCTTCTGGAAACTCCATATCTGAAGTTGGAGTAACCCCAGATATAATAGTCAAAGAAGTTGAAGATAATTTTAAGATAAATTCAAATAACGATAATCAATTAAATTACGCGCTCAAGTTGTTTAGCTCATAGTAAATGACTGAAAAAATACTTCCTCTAAGAATTGGTGTAGGTGCAATAGTATTAAATAGTGAAAATAAAGTTTTTGTAGGTAAAAGAAAAGATAATCCAATAAATAAATGGCAAATGCCTCAAGGAGGAGTAAATGAAAATGAGGATTATCTTTCTGCGATGAAAAGAGAACTTGAGGAAGAAACAAGTATAAAGAATATTAAAATTATTAAAGAGATTGATGGATGGCTTGAATATGAACTGCCAAAAGAACTAATAGGAATTATTTGGAGAGGAAAATATAGAGGTCAAAAACAAAAATGGTTTATAGTTAGATTTCTTGGTTTAGAAAATGAAATTGATTTAAAAACAAAAAATCCTGAATTTATTCAGTGGAAATGGATAAATATAAATGATTTGCCTAAAGTAATTGTTAACTTTAAAAAACATGTATATGAAAAATTACTAATAGAGTTGAAAAACTTTATTAACTAATTTCACTCAATGTTTCAATTTTATGTGAAAGTAGGTATTTTTCTTTGTCATTTATTTCATTTTGACTAATCTTTTTTTGAGACTCGCTTATAATTTTTTTAATATTTATAGGCTTTAAATTATCTAAACTCTCACATGTTGAAGTTAATATAATTAGATCGTTATTTAAAAATTCTACTGTGCCTTCCTCTACAAAAAATTTCATTTCTTCATTGTCTTTTTTGATATTAATCAAGCCTGGTCTTAAAAAAGTAATTAATGGCACGTGGTTTTTGAGTATACCCATTTGGCCTTCGTAGGAGGGAATAATCACTTCATTGGTGTCAGATTTTAAAATTGATTTGTCTGGGCTTATAATTTCAACTACAAAATTTTCAGACATTATTGTTTATTATCTTTATTCATTTTCTCTGCTTTTTCTACGACTTCTTCAATACTACCAACCATATAAAAAGCAGACTCTGGCAAATGGTCAAATTCTCCTTTGCAAATTGCATCAAATCCTTTGATCGTAGAGTCTAAATCAACTAATTTTCCCGGAGAACCTGTAAATACTTCAGCAACAAAAAATGGTTGAGACAAAAATCTTTGTATTTTTCTAGCTCTAGCTACAGTTAATTTATCTTCTTCAGATAATTCATCCATTCCTAAAATAGCTATAATATCTTGTAAAGATTTGTAAGCTTGTAAAATTCTTTGAACATCTCTTGCAACTCTGTAGTGCTCATCTCCAACTATTCTAGGATCTAAGATTCTAGAAGTTGAGTCCAGAGGGTCAACGGCTGGATAAATTCCAATCTCAGCAATTTGTCTTGATAAGACTGTAGTTGCATCTAGGTGAGAAAAAGAAGTAGCAGGAGCAGGATCTGTTAAATCATCAGCTGGAACATAAATTGCTTGTACAGAAGTAATCGATCCTTTGTCGGTAGATGTTATTCTTTCTTGTAGGTTACCCATGTCAGTTGCTAAAGTGGGTTGATAACCTACAGCTGACGGAATTCTACCCAATAAGGCTGAAACTTCTGAGCCTGCTTGAGTAAATCTAAAAATATTATCTACAAAGAAAAGCACGTCTTGACCCTCTTTATCTCTAAAATATTCTGCTACTGTCAAACCAGTAAGGGCTACTCTAGCTCGTGCTCCAGGTGGTTCGTTCATTTGACCGTAAACTAATGCTGCTTTTGAACCTTTACCATCTGTTTTGATTACCCCAGACTCAATCATTTCATGATAAAGATCGTTACCTTCTCTTGTCCTTTCTCCTACACCAGCAAATACAGAAAATCCACCATGAGCTTTTGCGATATTGTTTATTAACTCCATGATGGTAACAGTTTTTCCAACTCCTGCTCCGCCAAAAAGTCCTATCTTTCCCCCTTTTGAGTAAGGGGCAAGCAAATCTATT
>CACCPR010000020.1 GCA_902548045.1 uncultured Pelagibacteraceae bacterium | reverse complement strand
ATTTTGGATTTTTGTAATATTTTGCCTCTAGTCTTCCTGCAGGACCAGGTATAAAAATTTCTAAACTTTTTGGTTTCATGTTCAATAATGATTACTATTTACAAAAAAAAGTTAAACTTTATAACATGTTTTTCTGCGTCAAATATATTTTTTTAATTCTGACTGAATTACTAGGAATTGTACTAAAACTATTGTAATACAACATTATTTTATGAAATTAACTACTAAAGGAAGATACGCGGTGATGGCAATGGCTGACTTAGCCACAAATACAAATACAGGACCAATAAGCTTGGCAGAGATATCTTGTAGACAAAATATCTCTTTAGCTTATTTAGAGCAAATTTTCTTAAAATTAAAAAGTAAAAAGCTAGTAAAAAGCACACGCGGAGCCAGAGGGGGGTACATTTTAGAAAAACCACCTTCGGAAATTAAATTATCAAACATTATTTATGCTGTAGATGAAGAAGTCAGAATGCTTAATTGTAAAAAAAATTCTAAAAAGGGATGTAACAATAAATCCACGAAATGTATCACTCATTACTTATGGGACGATTTAGACAAACATATAAATAATTTCTTCGAAAAAATCAATTTAGAAGATCTTATAAAACAAAATGCCAATAAATAATTTTTATGAAAAATCAAAATATTAATCCCAATAAAGAATATAAATATGGTTTTACTACCGATATTGAAAATATTAAAGCCCCCAAAGGCCTTACTGAAGAAACTATAAAGTTTATCTCAAAAATTAAAAAAGAACCTAAATGGATGTTAGATTGGAGATTGAAAGCGTTTAATAGATTAAAAATTATTAAAGAACCAAATTGGCAAAAGCCAAAATATCCAAAAATCAATTATCAAAATTTATATTATTACTCCGCTCCAAAAAGTTTAAAGGAAAAACCTAAAAGTTTGGACGAAGTTGATCCAAAACTTATTGAAACATATAACAAACTCGGCATTCCTCTCGATGAGCAAAAAAAATTAAGTGGAGTTGCTGTAGATGCGGTGTTCGACTCAGTTTCTGTAGCAACTACTTATAAAGATGAGTTAACAAAAAAAGGTATAATATTTTGCCCTATATCTGAAGCCATTCAAAAACATCCTGATTTGGTGAAAAAATATTTAGGTTCGGTAATACCAATTACAGACCACTATTTTGCTACACTTAATTCTGCAGTATTTACCGATGGGTCATTTGTTTACATTCCTCCAAATACTAAGTGTCCGATGGAACTTTCTACATATTTCAGAATAAATGCATCTGAGACAGGTCAATTCGAAAGGACTTTAATTATTGCTGATAAAGGAAGCTATGTAAGCTACTTAGAGGGTTGTACTGCACCTATGAGAGATGAAAACCAATTACATGCAGCTAATGTAGAACTTGTAGCTCTTGACGATGCAGAAATAAAATACTCTACGGTTCAAAATTGGTATCCTGGTGACAAAGATGGAGTTGGAGGTATTTACAATTTTGTTACTAAACGAGGAGCATGTAGGGGAAAAAACTCAAAAATATCGTGGACACAAGTAGAAACTGGTTCAGCAATAACTTGGAAGTATCCTAGCTGTATTTTGCAAGGCGATAATTCAGTTGGAGAATTCTATTCGATTGCAATAACTAATAATTATCAAAAAGCAGACACAGGTACAAAAATGATCCATTTAGGAAAGAATACGAAAAGTAAAATAATTTCAAAAGGAATATCAGCAGGTAAAGCTGATAATACATATAGAGGTTTGGTTGATATTGGAAGAAAAGCTAAAAATTCAAGAAATTATACTCAATGTGACTCACTTTTAATGGGAAATAAATGTGGAGCCCATACCGTTCCCTATATTAAAAATAAAAATTCAACATCTACCGTCGAACACGAAGCAACAACTTCAAAAATTAACGAAGATCAATTATTTTATTGTAATCAAAGAGGTTTAAATCAGGAAGAAGCTGTGAGTTTGATAGTGAACGGGTTCTGCAAAGATGTACTTCAACAATTACCCATGGAATTTGCTGTAGAAGCGCAAAAACTTGTAGGCATAAGTTTGGAAGGAAGCGTAGGCTAATGTTAGAAATAAAAAATTTAAATGCTTCAATAAACAATAAAGAAATACTAAAAGGTTTAAACATATCTATCAAACCAGGGGAACTACACGCTATAATGGGTCCTAATGGGTCCGGAAAAAGTACTTTAGCAAATGTTCTTTCTGGTAAAGAGGGCTATAAAATATCTGGGGAATTAAGATATTTAGGAAAAAGCCTAACTCAAATACCAATTGATGAAAGAGCTCAAAAAGGAATTTTTTTGGCATTTCAATATCCGACTGAAATTCCAGGTGTGAACACAAGTAATTTTCTTAGAACTTCACTTAATAAGTTGCGTAAAGCTCAAGGAAAAAAAGAAATAGACGCTCTATCATTTATCAAATTGGTAAAAGAAAAATCTAATGAACTTGGTATGGATGAAAAAATGCTATCGAGACAATTAAACGTTGGTTTTTCGGGCGGAGAAAAAAAAAAAAATGAAATTTTGCAAATGAAAATTCTAGATCCTAATTTGATTATTCTTGATGAGACAGACTCTGGATTAGACATTGACGCGTTAAAAATAGTTGCTGATGGAGTGAATTCATCTAGGGATGATAAAAAATCATTTTTAGTTATTACACACTATCAAAGATTATTAAATTTTATAAAACCGGATTTTGTTCACGTATTGGCTGACGGTAAAATAGTAAAATCTGGGTCTAAGGAACTTGCAATGCAGCTAGAAAAAACTGGCTACAAAGGGATTAATTAAATGCTTAATTTTAAAATTGATTCTAATGAAATAGATAAAATTGGAAAATTTTCAAAAAAAGAAAAAAATTTTAGACTGCAAAATTTAAATTATTTTAATGAAATTGGATTTCCAAATAAAAAAAATGAAGACTGGAAATTTTCTGATATAAGAGAAATTTTTTCAAAAAACTTTAAAAAGTTAAATCTAAAATTTAGTAAATCAGAAAAACCAAAAGTAAAATTCATTAAAGAATTTGAACATAACTATATCGTTATAGTCAATGGAGAGTTAACTTTAAGTGATTTTAGATATGAAAAAAAAGATATGATAAAACTTAAAACTTTAAAAAATGACGATTATTCCAATAAAAAAGAAAAAAACCCTCTTGTAAATTTAAATCATGCTTTATCAGATAAAGGTTTTTATTTAGAGGTAAGAAATAATTATAAATTTAAAAAAATTTTAGTAATTTATTATTTATTTACTAAAGATCTAAATGAAAATATTTTAAACAGTAAAAATAAGATAAAAATTGGTAAAAATTCTGAGCTCCATCTGTTGGAGTTTTTTGTTAATAATTCAAAAAAGAATTTTTTTAACAATGTATATGAAGATATTATTTTAGAAAAATCCGCAATTTTAAAAAATATTTATCTTCAAAATCACAAAAGTTCAGGATATTTTCACAAATATTCACAAAATAAACTATTGTCAGGATCTAATTTTACCTCGTTTATATTTCCTACAGGTTCCAAATTTAATAAATTGGATTTAGAATTTAATTTAGATGGTGATAAAAGTGAGTGTAATTTACAATCAGCAGCCTTCTTGAATGACAATGAACATCAAGAGGTAAAAACTCGCATAAATCATTTTTCCCCAAATTGTAAAAGTTATCAAAAAGTAAAAAATGTTTTAAATGCAGAAAGCAAAGGTGTTTATCAAGGTAAAATTTTCGTTAAAGATGTTGCTCAAAAAACTGATGCTTATCAGTTAAGCAAGGCTATTTTATTAAGTGAGCAATCTGAATTTGACTCTAAGCCGGAGCTTGAAATTTACGCTGATGATGTAAAATGTTCTCATGGGTCTACATCAGGTAGTTTGGATAATGACTCCATATATTATTTGATGAGCAGAGGTTTAAGCAAAAAAGAGTCCACTAAATTGTTAGTTGATGGTTTTTTAAATGAAGTAGTAGACTCAATTAAAAGTAATTCGATAAGAAATTTTATTAAGGTTAAACTAGGAGATCAACTATCAAATGAATATAAAAAACATTAAATCGGAATTTCCAATATTTAAGCAAAAAATAAATGGTAAGCCTTTAGTTTACTTAGATAGCGCAAATTCATCACAAAAACCTCAAACTGTTATTAATAGAATTTCAAACTTTTATGAAACAGAGTTCTCTAACGTAGGAAGAAGCGTTCATTCTTTAGCTGTAAAGGCAACTAATAGATTCGAAGAAGCTAGAGATAAAGTTAAAGAATATTTAAATGCAAAATATAGAGAAGAAATTATTTTTACAAAGGGCGCTACAGAGTCAATTAATTTGATCGCTTCATCTTACGGAGATAAATTTATTAAAGAAGGAGATGAGATTTTAACTACAGAACTAGAACATCATTCAAACTACATCCCTTGGCATTTTTTAAGACAAAAAAAAGGTGCAAAAATTAGATTTGCGCCTATCAATGATAAAGGAGAGGTTGAAATTAATGAAATAAAGAAACTTATTAATTCTAAAACAAAAATTATAGCTGTGACTCATATATCTAATGTTACGGGAACTATAATGCCGATAAAAAATATTGTTGATTTAGCTAAAGAAAAAAAAATTCCAGTTTTAGTAGATGGAACTCAAGGAGCGCCACATTTAAAGATAGATATGCAAGAATTGGGATGTGATTTTTATGCTATATCATGCCATAAAATGTACGGTCCAAATGGATTAGGAATTTTATATGCTAAAAAAAAATGGTTAGATGAATTGCCTCCTTATCAAGGAGGAGGGGGTATGATTAGCGAAGTATTAAAAGAAAATGTATCTTTTGCCACAACTCCCACTAAATTTGAGGCTGGCACCATGCAAACCGCTGAAATCGTTGCTTTTTCTGAAGCAATAAAATTTATAGAAAAATTAGGAATTAAAAATATTCAAAATCATGAAAATGAAATTATGGAATACGGTTTAGAAAAATTAAAAAGGAATAATTCAGTAAATATAATAGGTGATCCAAAAGATAGAGGTTCAGTAATATGTTTCACTATGAAGGGAATACACCCTCATGATATTGCTACAATTTTAGATGAAGATGGTGTTGCTATAAGAGCAGGACATCATTGCTGCCAAATATTACATGATAAATTAGGTATAAGCGCAACTGCTAGAGCTTCACTTGGGGTATATAATTCGAAAGAAGATATAGATAAGTTGAGTGACGCAATAGATAATTGTAAAAAAATTTTTAAAGTTTAAATGGAATTAAAAGAACTATATCAAGAGATAATATTGGATCATGCAAAAAATCCTCGTAATAAAGGAAAATGTCCAGATTATAATCATGATGCCAAAGCTCATAATCCTCTGTGTGGAGATAAAGTCCATATTTATTTAAACTTAGATAAAAACAAAAATATTAAAGAATTGAGTTTTGAAGGAGAGGGATGTGCAATTTCACTAGCTTCAGCTTCAATATTAACAGATACTATAAAAGGGAAAGACTTGTCATTTACAAAAAAAGTTATTGACGATTTTTTAAATATGCTAAAAAATAAAGGTAAAATTACTTTAAACAGTCTTTCAGAGGATCAAGTAACAACAATAAATTCTCTTTCGGGTGTACAAGAGTTTCCAATGCGAATAAAGTGCGCAACTATGGCTTGGCATACTGTTTTATCTGCCTTGAATGAAAAAAATGCTCAAAATGGATAATTTAAAAGAGAAAGTCATAAATGAAATTAAAAAAATTTATGATCCAGAAATTCCGGTTAACATTTATGAACTTGGTCTTATTTATAAAATAGAAATAAAAAACGGCAATATTAAAATTGAAATGACTCTAACCACACCCAATTGCCCTGTAGCAGACAGTTTGCCAAAAATGGTTAAAAATAATATAATGAAGATAGATGGAGTTAAAGCAGTTGATCTTAAGTTAGTTTGGGATCCGCCGTGGACAAAAGATAAAATGTCTGAAGCTGCTAAATTAGAATTAAACTTATGAGTGAACAAATTATTAAAATAAGCGAAAATGCTGTTAAAAGAATTAAAGAAATTATGTCTCAAGCTCAAAACACAACAATAGGGGTAAGAGTTGGAGTAAAATCCGGGGGTTGCGCTGGAATGTCTTATGTAATGGAATATGCAAAAGAAATTAAGCCAAATGAAGAAATCATTGAACAAGAGGGAGTCAAAGTTTTAATTGATCCTAAAGCGATAATGTATCTTCTAGGATCTGAAATGGATTACAAAAAAGAAAAATTTTCCTCACAATTTATATTTAAAAACCCTAATGAGACTGAAAGATGTGGTTGTGGAGAGTCTTTTAAAGTTTAACCACTGTAATACATTTCAAACTCAATTGGATGAGGCGTATGCTCAAATTTATAAATTTCTTGAAATTTTAAATCTATGTAAGCATCAATTTGATCATCCGTAAACACACCTCCTTGAGTTAAAAATTTTCTGTCTTTATCTAGATTTTGCATAGCTTCTCTTAGAGAACCACAAACAGTAGGTAGTTTTTTGACTTCATCTTCAGACAATGTGTATAAATCTTTGTCGAAAGATTTGCCTGGGTCAATTTTATTTTTAATTCCATCTATACCAGCCATTAGCATTGATGCAAAAGTTAAATAAGGATTTCCCGCGGCGTCAGGAAATCTAATTTCCATTCTAGCAGCTTTAGGATTCATTATTATTGGAATTCTACAGGAAGCAGATCTATTTCTTGCTGAGTAAGCTAAAATCACTGGAGCTTCAAAACCAGGTATTAATCGTTTATAACTATTTGTTGTAGCATTTGAAAAAGCGTTAATAGCCCTAGCATGCTTTAAAATTCCACCTATGTAGTAAAGTGCTGTCTTTGATAAACCAGCGTATTCTTTACCCATAAATACTGGGGTATTTCCTTTCCAAATTGATTGATGACAGTGCATTCCTGAACCATTATCTCCTTTAACCGGTTTAGGCATGAAAGTTGCAGTTTTTCCAAAAGAATGAGTTACCATCTGCACAGCATACTTATAAAGTTGAAGGTTATCTGCTTGATTAGTTAAAGTTCCGAAATACATACCAAGCTCGTGTTGGCTTGGTGCAACCTCATGATGGTGTTTTTCAACTTTAACACCCATGTCCTTTAAAGCTTTTAAATATTCGCCCCTCATATCTTGAGCACTGTCTACTGGTGGCACAGGAAAGTAACCTCCTTTTATACCTGGACGATGTCCCATATTACCGTTTTCATATTTTTTTCCAGTATTGTAAGGGCCCTCAGAGCTATCAATGCTAAAACTTGTTTCGTTCATATCATTCTTGAATCTAACATCATCAAATACAAAAAATTCAGGCTCTGGTCCAAAATAAGATTTATCACCGATACCAGATTTTTTTAAATAAGCTTCGGCTTTTTTAGCAGTACCTCTAGGATCTCTTTCGTAAGGATTTTTTTTGACAGCATCAAGAATATCACAAAAGATATTTAATGTTGTATGAGAATTAAAAGGGTCAATAATCGGTCTAGCTAAGTCGGGTTTTAAAATCATATCTGACTCGTTTATAGCTTTCCACCCAGCTATTGAAGATCCATCAAAAAAAACTCCATCATTTAACATATCTTCATCTACTACCGTTGCGTCCATAGTAAGATGCTGTAGTTTTCCTCTTGGGTCTGTAAATCTCAAATCTACAAATTCAACCTGCTTATCTTTCATAAGCTTAAGAATGTTTTTTGAACTCATTTTATTTTCCAATAATTAATTTTGTATTTGATAATTCTTAAAGCTTATATACTGAAGTTTTTTAAATGTATAATTAAAATTAAATATCTGGTATGCATTTAACACATAATACAATCACAACTTGAAATGAGAGAAGCTAAATCTATAGATATATTTCTTTTGACTTTACTGGGTTTAATTTGGGGCTCATCTTTTTTTAACATCAAAATAGCTACATATTCTTATGAGCCTTTTACCTTAGCTTTAATCAGAGTTGTTTTTGCAAGTATTCCCCTAATTTTGTTATGCAAATATAAAAAAATCAAAATTAAAGCTTTTTCAGCTCAATGGAAATCTTATGCTCTAATTGGTTTATGTAATATCGCTATTCCATTTACTTTAATAGCTGTGGGTACAAGTGAAATTAATAGTTATTTAGCAG
>CACCPR010000019.1 GCA_902548045.1 uncultured Pelagibacteraceae bacterium | reverse complement strand
AACGCTGTTCCTTGGTTAGGAACATTTCACTCTATTAGTGTCAAATTTTTAAGAAGACATGCAGAAGCACTGGATTATAAAAGTAATTTTACAATTTTAGATACTGATGATCAAAAAAAACTTGTTCGAAATATAATTAAAGGTCAGGATTTAGATGCAAAAAAATTTTCTCCTCAATTGATTTTATACCATATAGATCAATGGAAAAACAAAGGTTTGCTTCCTAAGGATATTAAAATAGAAAAATCGAGTTCAGTTATCAAATCAATTTTAAAAGTTTATCAAATATATCAAAATAAAACCAAAGACTTAAACGCATTCGATTTTGGAGATTTAATTTTATTTTGTGTAAAACTATTTGAAGAGCATAAAGATATTAGGGAAATTTATCAAAAAAACTTTAAGTACATTCTTGTTGATGAATTTCAGGATACTAACTTTATTCAAAATAAATGGTTAAACTTATTGGTAAACAAAAATCAAAATATTTGTTGTGTTGGAGATGATGATCAATCAATATATAGTTGGAGAGGAGCTGAAATAAAAAACTTTTTAACTTTTGATAAGATCTATAAAGATTGCAAAGTATTTAAGTTGGAACAAAATTATCGGTCCACTAAAAATATTCTAGAGACCGCTTCTTCTCTAATTTCAAACAATTCAAATAGAGTTGGAAAAAATTTATGGTCGTCAGCAAATAAAGGTGAGCCTGTAAAACTTAATTGCTATAAAACTGGTAAAGATGAAGCGCAAGGAATTAGCGATATCATAGAGCATAATCTTAAAAAAAAATATTCACTTAATAATGTTGCGATATTGGTTAGAGCCATTTATCAAACAAGAGAATTTGAAGAAAGATTCTTACAGGTAGGTATTGGTTATAGAGTTTTAGGTGGGATTAAATTTTATGAAAGAGCTGAGATTAAAGATGCAGTTTCTTATCTAAGAATTATTAACCAAAAATTTGATGACCTTGCTTTAGAACGAGTAATAGGTGCACCAAAAAAAGGGGTGGGAGAAAGTACTTTAAAACAATTATATTTGTTTAGTAGTCATAATAAATTATGCTTAGAAGATTCGATTATAAGACTTCTTGAAAAAGGTGAATTTAAACCAAAAATAAAAACTGTACTTCATCAACTGATCAATATGATACATAAATGGCGAAAAGACTCAGATAATATGAAACACTACGACTTGCTTAAATTAGTTTTAGATGAGTCTGGTTATTCTAAAATGTTAAAAAATAAGAAAGATTTAGAAAATGAGAATAGACTTGAAAACTTAAAAGAACTATTACGAGCAATGCAAGATTACGATAATTTGCAAAGTTTTTTAGAGCACGTAGCTTTAGCAACTTCTATAGATCAGGAATGGAATGGATCTAAAGTAAATCTCATGACGATGCATGCTGCTAAAGGTTTAGAATTTGATGTAGTATTTTTACCTGGCTGGGAAGAAGGATTGTTTCCCCACCAAAAATCTTTAGAAGAAAAAGGGGATTTTGCTTTAGAGGAAGAAAGAAGATTAGCATACGTAGGAATTACTAGAGCAAAAAAAGAAGCTTTCTTATCTTTTGCAATGAAGAGAGCTTACCATGGCGACTGGATGGATGCTTTACCATCCAGATTTATAAATGAAATTCCTGAAGATGGTATTGAAAAAAATGAAATAAGCATTGATAGAGTAGATGATGAATTTGAATTTAATCAAGATAATTCGATAGAATTTGAAGACGAATATAGAAGTCCAGGATGGGAAAGATATAAAAAAAATAAAATGCTTAAATGGAAAAAATAAAAAAGCTTAGAGGTTTATTTAATAATTATAATATAGACGGATATCTTGTTGCAAAAAATGATGAATTTTTTGGTGAATATGTTCCAAATGATAATGATAGATTAAAATTTATAAGTAACTTTTCAGGTTCTTATGGCTACGCTTTAATTTTAAGAGATAAAAATTATCTTTTTGTAGACGGTAGGTATACATTACAAGCAAGAATTCAAAGCGGAAAATTTTTTAATATTGTAACTATACCAAGTAAACTTCCCTCAAATGTGATAAAAAAGAAAAGTTTGAAAATCGGGTTTGATCCAAAATTATTTACTAAAAGAACCTTAAATTATTTTTTTAAAGAAACTAAATGCAAACCAATTTCAATAAAACTCAATTTAGTAGATAAATTATGGCTTAACAGAAAAAAAATAAAACCTAAAAAGTTTTATTTTTTACAAGATAAAGATGCAGGTCAAAACTTTCAATTAAAAGTAAAAAAATTAGTCTATGAATTGAAAAAAAATAAAATTGATTTTCAATTTATTTCTTCAAGCGAAAATATAGCATGGCTTTTAAATATTAGAGGTCATGATTCAGACTTTACACCAATTCCTAATTCTTATTTAACAATAGATTCGAATAAAAAGATTAGTTTGTTCTGCAATTTAAAAAAGATTGACAATTCTTTCAAAAAAAAACTTAAAGGTATTCAATTAATTGATATAAAATTTATTGATAGTTTTCTGTCAAAAATCAATAATAATAAAATTCTTATAGACTCATCTACTTGCTCTGTTTATTTTGAGAGGATATTGAACAAAAAAAATAAAATCGTTAAATTCGTGGATCCAATTTATTTTTTAAAATCAATTAAAAATAAGATTGAAATAAAAAATACTATAAAATCTCATATTTTAGATGGAGCAGCTTTAACAAAATTTTTATTCTGGCTAAAAAAAAATTATCTTAAAAAAAAAATTGATGAGATAAGCGCGCAAAAAAAATTATTTGAATTTAGAAAAAAAAATAAAAATTTTAAGTTTTCAAGTTTTCCTACAATATCAGGATCTGGACCTAATGGAGCAATTATTCATTACAAGGCCTCAAAAAAAACCAATAGGAGATTAAAAAGAGGTGATATCTATTTAGTAGACTCTGGGGGTCAATATAAATTCGGGACAACAGATGTAACTCGAACTATTTCATTAAATAATAATAGTCAAAAAATCAAAAATATTTTTACTAGAGTATTAAGAGGTCATATTGGTGTAGCGAAATATAATATTAAAAAAAATACTGACGGGGCTAAAATTGACAGAGTTGCAAGAAAGCCTTTAAGAGAAATAAATTTAGATTATGCTCATGGAACAGGACATGGAGTTGGATATTTCTTAAATGTTCATGAAGGGCCTCAAGGTATATCAAAATCAAATAAAACTAATTTTAAAGAAGGAATGATAGTATCCAATGAACCTGGTTGTTACAAAAATGGTCAATTTGGCATAAGAATAGAAAACCTTGTAAGAGTAGCAAAGAAGAAGAGAGGTTTTTCATTCGTAAATTTGACTATGGTGCCAATTGATAAATCTTTAATTAATAAAAATATTATGAAAAAAAATGAGATAGACTGGTTAAATAATTACCATTTAAATGTTTTTAAAAAAATTAAAATATTTATGAACAAATCGGAGCTTTTAGAGTTAAAGCAAGCCTGCTCAAAGATCTAAAATTTTATACCATTCTGTCTCTTTAATAATTTTAATATTTAGCTTTTTTGCAGTATCGATTTTTTTTTGGGTAGGTTTGGAGTTTCCAATAACCAAAATATTTAATTTTTTTGAAATCGTTCCTAAAACTTTGCCTCCATTATTTTCAACTAATGACTTTGCCTCTGATCGACTCATTTTTTCAAAACCACCTGTAAACATAATTGTTTTTTCGGAAAATTTTCCTGTTTTGTTTTTGGTTTTAAAATCTTTTATGTTTAATTCTATAATTAATTTCTTTATAATTTCAATATTTATATCGTTTGAAAAAAAATTGTCGATCGAGTCAATTTGTGTTCTACCAATTCCATCTAAATCAATTAAATTTTCTAAAATCTTTTTTCTACTTTTTTCATCGAATAAATCACAAAACTTATCAATAGATTTAAAAAAACCTGCTAAAATTTTTGCATTTTCTTGACCTATATGTCTAATACCAATAGAAAAAATAAATCTGTCTAGATCAATTGTTTTTGAACTATTAATAGCTTTTTTTAAATTACTTATTGATAAATCACCCCACCCATCAAGGCTTTTAATTTTATTAAAATTTATATTGAAAATATCTGCGGGTCTTCTAATTAATTTTAGTTGCCAAAATTGTTCTATTACTTTTTTTCCTAATCCATCAATATCAAAGGCATCTTTGGAAACTATGTGTTTTAACTTTTCTCTTGATATAAAATCGCATTCATAGCCTTTAGTGCATCTTCTAACGGAGTCCTCTTTTTTTGTAGATTTATTTTTTTCTTTTTCTGTGTTAGCTCCGCATAGACATTTATTAGGAAAATTATATTTTTTACTACCATTTTTTCTTTTTGATTTATCAACTGAAATCACTTGAGGAATCACGTCTCCAGCTCTTTGAATTTGGACTATATCTCCCACTCTAATATCTTTTCTATTAATTTCATCTTCATTATGCAAAGTGGCATTAGAAACTACGACTCCCCCTACGGTAACAGGATCAACTTTTGCAACTGGAGTTATAGCTCCAGTTCTTCCAACTTGAATTATAATGTCTTTAACTCTTGTAAGGGCTTTTTCTGCTGAAAATTTATAAGCTATAGCCCATCTAGGTGAATTAGAAGTATTTCCAAGTCTTGCCTGAAGTTTTAAATCGTTAACTTTGTATACTAATCCGTCAATATCATAATCAAGTGAAGATCTTATTGAATCAATATAAGAGTGTTGAATTTCTATCTCGTCCAAATTTTTTAGAGTTTTTACCAATGGATTAATTGAAAACCCCCAGTCTTTAATTTTTTTAAGAAATTCTGATTGAGTGCTAAAGATCATTGGTTCTATAGTCCCAAATCCATAAGCAAAATATTTCAGGGGTATTTTAGAAGTTTCAGATGGGTTTTTTTGTCTTAAAGATCCACCTGCAGCATTACGAGGATTAGCAAAATTTCCTTTTAGAGCTTCAAAATCCTTTTTGCCAATATAAATTTCACCCCTTATTTCTAAAATAGATGGGATTTTTTTACCTTTAATCTTATATGGAATGTTTTTAATAGTTTTAAGATTTTCCAAAATATCTTCCCCTGAAATACCATCACCTCTTGAAAGACCTCTAGTTAATATGCCATTTTCATAAATCAAAGTTGCTGATATTCCATCAATTTTTGGTTCTGAAGAAAACTCTAAATTTTCAACATTAATTTTTAAAAAATTTGAAATTTTGTTAATAAAATCATACATATCTTTTTTATCAAATGCATTTGATAAAGACAGCATGGGCTTCAAGTGTTTGATTTTTTTAAATTTATTAGACGGTGGGGCTCCAATAATTTCTCTATTTAATTTGAGTTCTATTAAAAATTGATTTTTATTTTCAAGTTCTATAACTTCTCTTTTAATTTTATCATATTCAGAATCTGTAATTTCTGGATTATCTTTTGAGAAATACAATTTATTATGTTTTTTTAATAAATTAATCTTTTTTTTATAATGTTTAATTATTTCTTTTTTATTAGACATTTAATTATCTTATTTTATTAAGTATTTTTTTAAAAAAACTATCGTCTTGCGAGGCTTTTACTTTTTTTGGAATTTTATAGTCTTTATTTAAAACTTTATAAGATTGTTCAAACCACTCGCTAGAATTATAATTATATCCTAAAATATTTGCATATTTGTTTGCCTCGTCTTTTAAACCTAAGTAATGATGAATTTCTACTAATCTATGAAGAGCTTCTTCAATAAATACTGTTTCCTGGTAATCTTTTAATATTATTTTTAATCGATTAATTGCAGGAATCCATTTTTGAGTTGATATATAATACTTAGCAACATACAATTCTTTTGCAGCTAGTTGATTTCTAATCAAGTTTTTTTTAAATTTAAGATCAATAGCATAGTCAGTATTAGGATATTTTTTTAAAAAAAAGTCAATTTTGGAATTTGCTTCAATTAAAGGTTTTAAGTCTTTTTTTTCGTCACTAATCTGTTCATAGTGAATCATGGCTATAAGATAATGAGCATAAATTATATTTTTATCTGCTGGATATTTTTTTAAAAATCTCTCTAGATTATCTAAAGCTTGAGAATAAAAATTTATTCCATACAAAGCATAGCTTGACATGATTGCAGATTTAGCTGCGTATTCAATAATTTCAAAATTTAACTCTGCTTCAGAAAACTTTTTATTCGCAAAAAAATAATCTCCTTTTTCAAATGACTCGAATCCTTCTTGATATAACTTATATGGATCAGTTCTATTTTTTGGTTCATACCCTAATTTTTCTTTATTAGAACATGATTGCAATGAAATTATTAAAATAAAAATATAAAATATTCTCTGAAACATACGCTGATTAATAGCAAATTAAAATAGAATGGTAAATTTGAATGATATTAAGCGTTTACCGCAATTTTTACAGATTGACTTAACTCTGTCTTTTTCGTCAACACAATATTGTTAAGTTCAATTTCAATAAATGAAGATTTTGATTTGAGTAATTTTCTTAAAAAAAGGTTAGTAAGTTGATGTCCGCCCTGGTGGCAGTTTACTGTTCCCAATATTCTATAACCTGACAATAAAAAGTCTCCAGCTAAATCTAAAATTTTATGATTAACAAACTCCTTTTCATTTCTAAGACCATTTTCGTTTAAAACTTTTTCTTTATCAACGACGATAGCATTTTCTAGAGATCCTCCTTTTGCCAAACCTCTCTTCTTTATATTTTCAATATCTTTAAATAAACAGAATGTTCTAGATGTGTAAACTTCTTCAAGGTCATCACTTGAGAAATTAATTGAATTTTTTTGTTTACCTATAATATCATTTGAGTAATTTAGTTTAAAATTAACTTCAAAATTTAAATTATTTGGCTCAATAGAAATAGATTTTTCTTTATCTTTAAATTCTACTTTTTTAAGTATTTTTAAAAATTTTCTTTTTTTGTCTAATTTTTTGGTACCAGACTTTTTCAAAATTTCTACAAAATCTTTTGATGATCCATCCATTATCGGAACTTCTTCATTATCAATTTCTATAACAGCGTTATCTATACCGACTATAAACAACGCAGCTAATAAATGCTCAACAGTAGATACCTTGCAACCAGATGAATTTTCTAGAGTTGTTGAAAGATTTGTATTAATGACATTTTTAAAATTTGCTTTTATGGTGTTATTTTCTTTTACATCTGATCTCTTAAATACAATTCCTTGATTTGCTTTACTTGGTATAACTTTAACTTGTGAGATTTTACCAGAGTGCAGGCCTACACCTTTAAAAGAAACAGCTTCATTTATTGTTTGTTGATAAATTTTTTGCATCAGGTTTTTATACTGAATTGAAGAGAAACAATTAAAACAACAAATGTTTCAGAAAATAACAAAAATTTAACCAAAAATTGAATTAAAAATCCTTGTAATTATTGAATTTTTTGTATGGATAATCGGAATCGCTTCTTTTTTCCACCCATATGCTGATATGTTAGCGGCATTTTTAATTGTGTCTTCCATTTTAAAATCACTGATCAAATCAGCACCTAAATTCGAATTTTTAGAAAATTGAATTTTAAAATTGTTACTGAAGTTGTTAAATATAAGTTCATCTTCAATTATGAGATAAGTTTTAATATTATCTTTGTTTAAAGACTTCATATTTGTATTATTACTTAAAATTATATTTGTAAATTCTTCAATTCTTGAATTAATTATATCTAGAATTAGTTTCTTTCTTATTTTTCTAAAATTTTGCTTTAAAAAATATTTGTCTTCTAAATATTCATATTCTATTAATTTTTGATCTTCGAATAGTTTATCTGATAAAAATTTTTTAATAGTTTCGTTGGAAATAGAGCATACCTTTGTAATATCATTATAAAGATAATTCGTCCCAAATTTAAAATTTTCAATATATCTTAATGAGCTTTTATCAAAAAATATTATTTTAGATTTATATTTATCTATTTTTATTAAAAAAAAAGTCTCAAAATCTTTATTTTGATTTACTAATTGAGTTCCATTGACAAAACTTTTTAATAATAATCTTTTTACATTTAAGTTATTTTGGTGAAAAATCTTTTTCACATTTTTAAAATCGTTATTTCCAACTAAGAAAAAAGTTAATTCATGACTATAAAAATCACCAAATAACCCGATGGGTAAATTATCAGTAGTTACGCCATCCAGAATACTTTTAGAATTAAAAATATGTAATATAGTCTTATTTTTTTCATTGTCTGTGATAAATAATTTGAGTGAATTTAGTATATAAGAAATATTTTCTTTTAAAATTTGCGATCCATTTAATTTTTTATATCCAGAAATATTAATACAAGAATAATTAAAAGCATCTAAGATTAAAATTACTTCTTTAAAAATAAAATTATATTTTTGCTCAATTATTTCTACGTTTTTTTTTATTAATTTACTTGCTAAATCAATATTTGTAAGTTTATTTTTTTCAAAAACTTTTATTGGAGTTAGAATTTTTTCAATTATATCAAAGTTATTTTCATCATTATAATAGCCAGCTATGAAAACAAAATTTAATTCATTTATTTCAATAAAAAGACTTAACTCATTTTTCTGCATAAATTAATTTAAAATAAGTTGATCTTTGATTCTATAATCAAATATTTTGTAATTTTCAAATTTATCGTTTGTAAATGAAAGCATATAATTTTCTAGACTCGATAAGTAGTTTTGAATAGGTAGTTTTAGAACTTGGTTATTCTTCATAATTATATCCCATCTTCCAGACTCAAAATAGTAAAATGATTTTATCATCTTTATTGGAAATTT
>CACCPR010000018.1 GCA_902548045.1 uncultured Pelagibacteraceae bacterium | reverse complement strand
CAATGCATACCAATTACTTTTTTACTTTTTAAATCTCTTGCAATACTCAAGGCTTCTTCTGGATTGGTATGGTAGACAGATTTATCTTTGACAGGCATTATTGGATAAAAATTATAGGCACCAATATTTATAAAAGTTAAGTCTATTGGACCATATTTATTTCCTAAATCTTTATAAATATTTCCGACTCCAGTATCACAAGCGAACAAAATCTTTTTGTCTTTGTATTCGATAAGAAAGCTACCCCAAAGAGTTTTGTTAGAGTCCCATAAACTTCTTTTTGACCAATGCACTGCAGGAACCATTGTTATATGAAGATCATCATTCACTTTAATTTTTTCGTACCAGTCAAGTTCATTAACATCCTTATATCTTTTAAAATATTTAGATAATTTTAAGGGCAATAAAACTTTTGTATCCTTATGGGGAAAATTTCTAATAGTACTAGCATCTAAATGATCGTAATGGTTATGAGTAAGTAGCAACAAATCAGTTTTAGGAACGTCTTCTAATTTAATAGCTGGGTCCACATATCTTTTTGGACCAAATATCAAAGGTCCAGTATTTTTAGAAAACAAAGGATCTGTAATTATTGTTGTATTGCCTAATTTAATCAGAAAAGTAGCGTGTCCAATCCAAGTCACATAATCTTCGTTTTTATTATTATGAAGATTTTTTAGGACTTCATTTCGTGGGATGACATGATCTTTAGGAAAGTCAATCTTAATTTTTTCTCTTTCTTCATTAAATATTTTGTATGACCATTTTACGTTTGGGTCTCTTTCAGGAGATCCCTCTGGATTTTTAAAAGTTCCATTAGCTAGATGATGATAGGGTTTTTTATTAATAGGCATCAAATTTGTATTTATTAAAAAAAACAGAAAAAAAAGACTTATTACCCTCAACATGGTTTATTTTATTTATTTTTTGTTTTATTGTTAATTTTATTTCCATATTCTTTAATTTTACTCCATTCGTCTAATTTTTCTCGTTTTTCATCTTTAAATGAAACAATTAAAGGGAATATTATAATAACTAATATAATGATAACACAAGAAATAATAAGGGGTAAAGGCAAGTCCATGAACCCCTTAATATCACAAATAGCAAAAATTAAAAATTAATTTAACTACCTGAACAATTTGATTTATTTATTCTACTGTCAAACGATTTAAGGGCATCCTTGCTTATAACCCAGACGTATGAACTTTCTTTCAGGCCGTTCACATCAGCAGCAGTACAACGTTTACCAAATTTTACTTTAGCTACGTTACCTCCTGCGCAGTTTGTCAATAAAACTAATAAGGATAATATAGATAATATCTTCATGATTTAGATATGTATTAAGAATCTGTGTTTTGATTTGCGTAAATTAGTCAAAAAAAAGAGATCAAAACTCTATTGTTTTTATAACTGAAATTGTTTATTTTGGTTTGTGAAACTCAAGAAAAAAAATAATAAAGTAGCTATCATAATGGGGTCACAATCTGACTACCATGTAATGAAGGATTGCGAAAATATTCTTAAAATTCTAAAAATAAAACATCAAGCTTTAATTGTCAGCGCTCATAGAACGCCAAAACGTATGATTAAATTCGCAGAAAATGCGGAAAAAAATGGTTTTAGCGTTATAGTGGCTGGTGCCGGTGGAGCTGCACATTTAGCTGGTATGGTGGCATCTTTAACAACACTACCTGTACTTGGAGTTCCTATGGAGACTAAAAAACTTAAAGGCCTTGATAGCTTATTATCTATGGCTCAAATGCCAAAAGGAGTCCCTATAGGATGTCTAGCAATTGACGGTGCTTTTAATGCAGGTGTATTGGCTGCATCCATTATCGCCAATTATGACAAAAAGATAAAAACTAATCTTGAAAAATGGAGACGTTTACAAACACAATCCATTAAAAAAAAACCTAAGTAATTAATGTCAGACATCACTTTAGGAATAATAGGCTCTGGTCAGTTAGGCTCTTTGTTATGCGAAGCTGCTAAAAAACTTAATATTAAAACAGTTATCATTTCTGATGACAAGGAAGGACCTGCACAAAATTATTCAGATCTATTTATTTTTGCAAGATACGATGATAAGGCAAAAGTACAGGAATTTATAAAACAAGTTGATGTAGTGACCTATGAATTTGAGAATATTCCTATCGATATATTAAAAAGTATAGATAAAGAAAAAAAAGTTCTTCCTAAACCTGGCATTAATCAAATAATTCAAAATAGAAAATTAGAGAAAACTTTTGTAAATAATCTTGGTATAAAGACTACAGAATGGGCTTTTATAAAATCTGCTGAAGATATAAAAAATAATTTTAAATTATTACCAGGTATTTTGAAGACAAATACTTTGGGTTATGACGGCCATGGACAATTTGTTTTAAACTCATTGTCTGATGTTAAAAAAGATTGGTGTTTCACAGCAGATTATATTTTGGAGAAGAAAGTAATTTTAAAAAAAGAAATTTCAGTAGTTATCACCCGATACGAAAATGGTGAAAACTATATATATGAACCTATTGAAAATATTCACGAAGACCAAATATTAAAATTTTCTAAAATTCCAGCTGATATAAATCTGAATACCTTCAGTGAAGCTCAAGATACAGCAAAATTAATTGCAGATAAATTAGACTATGTAGGTACAATGTGTGTTGAATATTTTATAGATGAAAGCGAAAATCTTTTGGTAAATGAAATAGCACCGCGAGTTCACAATTCAGGTCACCTAACGATAAATGCTTTCAACGTTAGTCAATTTGAAAATCACGTAAGAGCAGTTACTAGTTTAAAGAAAGAAAAGGTAAAAAAAATATGTAATGCACAGATGTACAATATTCTTGGAGAAGACATTCAAAAATATAGAAATAGATCTTTTAAAACTGAAGAATTATTTTTTGATTATGGAAAAAAAGCAATTAAAGAAAAAAGAAAAATGGGTCATCTTACTATTTTAAAAAAATAATTTTATTTAATCGTGATACGATGCATAACTCTCTTACAATTTTTGATTTCACTGGCTTTATGCATTACAGCAAGGTTATCCCAAAGAATTACATCTCCTCTGTTCCATTCATAAGAAAATATAAATTCATCTTTATTAACATGATCTATTAAGTATTTTTTTAATTTTTCACTTTCTTTTTCTTCAACATTTTTTATTTTTATAAGATGACCTGGGCTAATATATAAAGATTTCTTTCCGTTAACAGTTTGAACAATAGGATGTTCTGCTTCCATTTTTTTAGCTGATTTAATCCCCATTTCTTTTTCTCTTTCAATTCGTGTTATTGAAATTGGGCCCTCAGAAGAAAAAACACCTATGGCATTTTTAATTTTATCTTTAATATCATCAGGTAATTTTGCGTATGCATTGAAGCCAGAAGAAAAAATTGTATTACCTTGACCTAAAGGCACTTCAACTCCATAAAGCATGGTAAATTTTGGACGATCCTTTCCTGAATACGGATTATCATTATGAAAAAAACTACCGCCGAAAGTTAAATTTTTATCATCAGGTTTTCTTATAATTGCATTTATATAAGGGTAATTTTCTAAACCTTTAAGTCGCGGGTAAGCTACTAATTCACCAAATTTTTTTGCAAAATTTTGATAAGTTTCAGAATCAAGATTTTGTTTTTTTATAAAAATTACCCCGTAACGACTTAATGTTTCTTTAATTTGGTCTAAAGGGGAATTCTCTAATTTATTGAGATTGATGTTATTAATGTAAGCTCCAACATTATTTTTACCAGGAGTAATAGAAATACTTGTCATTTATTTCACCGGATTAATTATTGATGGATCATTTTTAGCAGGATTATTTACATCTGTCGATATTTCGAAAAATTTTAATTTTGGTGGGTTTACATTGTTTAAAAATTTCACTGCATTATTGTTTAAATTAAAATAGTTATTGATTTGAGATTTTTGAATAATAACAGGCTGGCGATGATGTATTTCTGAATTTTTTGATACAGCGTCACGGGTAATTATACAAAATTGCCCATTATCATGAATACCTGCTAAAAAAATATCTTGATCATCGATTTTGGTAAAGTAGTAGGGAATTTTTTTATTTTCAGCTTTTTGCCATTCATAGTATCCTGAGCAAGGAATTACAGCTCTTGAATTAACAATTAATTTTTTAAAACTTACTTTTGTATCTATTCCTTCTAATCTAGCATTATGTAGAGGTCTAAAATCCTCTTTTGCCCAAGAAGGTTTTATTCCCCAAATTGTCATTTCTAAATATTTTCCATTTGTAGCTGATTTGATAACAGGATATTTCCCTCCCGGGGAGCAGTTGAAATTGTCGCTGTCTAAGTCTACATTTATGTTTTTTTTTACTAAACTATTAGCTACTAATAATGTTGATTTTTTTACAGCGTATCTTCCACACATTATTTATTTTTTTTCTCTCTCTTTTGCTTCCTTTTTTCTTTAAAACTAAGTTTAGCTTTTTTCATGAAGCTACGATCTTTTTGACTTTTACCCGAATATCTTTTGGACATAATTATAATTGTCTAGCTAATTTTCTTACTCTCTCCATATGTTTTAAAAATTTTTCTTCTGTCATGCCCGGCAAAACCTCATAAAATCTTATATAAGTTGTCTTAAGACCTCCAAGCTTAAGAACTCCCGCCTTTATTCTTCTAAAAGGAATATTTTGAAACCATGTTTGAATACTAAACCAGTTACCTCCATAACTCATCGACATTATTGCCTGACGGCCTTTCATCGCACCAGCAATAGGGTATCCCCAATTTCCTACAATTTTCTTAAAAGAAAAAAACCACTTAGGTGCTAGAACTATATCTATCCAATTTTCTAAAATAGCTGTTGCTCTTAAATTGTAGCATGGCGAAACCATAAATAGCACATCAGATTTTTCTAATCTTTTTCTATAATCTAATATCTGTGCATCTGGTTCTGAACCATCATAAAAAGAAATAGGTTTTTCATCGTGTAAATTTATTAAATCGATTTCATGACCGCACTTTTTTGCTTCATCTATAAAAGTATCTCTAATTGAAGCGTTAAAACTTTCTTTGGTATTATGATGTCCATACACTATAAATATTCTCTTTGGCATTTTATTTTTCTAAGTCATTATTTTCAGGTTTTCTTATTACAAATCCTGCACCTACCCCAACAGCTAAAGCAGATACAATCCAAGAATACTCTTGTTCACTTAAAAGAATTAATATTCCAAAACCTATAATGATCACCCCTAATAGCTTATTATCCATTGACAATCTTTACCCTTATAATAAAGTTTGATTGTCCATATGTCATGGAAAAAAAGACACAGCATTCGACATGCTGGACTCTATAAGGGTTGCAAAGTCGGTTGAAGAAAGGAGATGTGATGGATAGATTTTCACGTTTACTTGGTAAGTTCAGCCGCGAAAAAATAGAGGCAAGCTTACGAAGCAAACTAAATAAATCTGTAGAAGCACCAGCCGCTTATGAAAATGGAACAAGTGGTTACTTGATCAAAGAAGGCAAAAATGCTGGTAAAGTGCTTAAACATTTAAAAACAGATAAAAACAAGCTTTAATCTTTATAGAGAGGGGTTTAAAACCCCTCTCAATTAATTAATATCTACACAAATGGAAAAACAAAATTTCTATGATCTTAACTTCGATCATTTGAAAACTTTTTTAATTGAAAAGGCCGGTATTGAAGAAAAAAAAGCTAAAATGAGATCTCAGCAGCTTTTTAATGCAGTTTATAAAAAGAATATAAAAAGTTTTGACGAATTAACTACATTTGGAATTGAGCTAAGAAATAAAATTAAAGATTTAATTAGTTTAGATAAACCAAAAATTATAGACATTCAAAAATCTAAAGATGGAACAATCAAATTCCTTTTAGAACTTAAAGATAAAAGAAATGTTGAAACAGTTTTAATTCCAGATAAAACCCAAAGTAGATATACAATTTGCCTATCGGTTTCAGTAGGTTGTTTTCTCTCATGTGAATTTTGCGCGACTGCTCAAATTTCAAAAAAATTAGTAAGAAACTTGTCTCCAGGTGAAATTATTTCTCAGATAATATTGTGCAAGAATTATATAGACGACTGGTCCACGCAAAAAAAAATAACCAATCAAGTTTTTATGGGTGAAGGATCTCCCTTTTTAAATTTAGACAACGTAAAAATTGCCATAGATAATTCAAAAAATAAGGATGGTCTAGAATATGGAAGAACTAGAATAACAGTTAGTACAGTAGGCGTTGATATTAAAAAGGACAATATAGATGCTATTGAGTGGGCTGCAAATAAATTAGATGTTTATCTTGCTTGGAGTTTGCATAGCTCAATACCAAAACATAGATCAGAGTTAATGCCCATTAATGAAAAGTATTCAATTAATTCACTAATACCTCAATTAAAAAAATATTATGAAAAAACAAAATTACCAATTTTTATTGAGTGGATATGTTTAGACGAAAATTTAACAAACGATCATGCAAATGAGTTAATAAAAATTATGAAAAAAGTTCCATCAAAATTAAATTTAATTGAGTTTAATCCACTCTCAAATAAAAATTTCAAGGCAGCAACTCAAGAGAATATAGATAAATTTTCAAAAACTATACAAGATGCTGGTTTTCTCTCCTTGTTTAGAAGAAGTAAAGGCAGAGATATAAATGCGTCATGCGGTTCTTTAGCAAATAAAAAAGCATTCAATAATTAAATGTTATATAATGTATTATGGATTCGATGGTAAGTTTTGTTATATTGCTTCTGTTAGGTGCTAATTTAATCGGTTTAATAGTATTATTAAAACGTAAACAACCTGAACAAACAAATAACGAGCAAATATTTAAAGACGAAGTAAATTCTTTAAAAAATTCTTTCAGCCAATCTTTTGGTTCCATGAGTAAAGAAATTGCAAAAGACATGACCGGAGCTTTAACTAAAGTTGATGAAAAAGTTTCAGTTTTTAATCAACAAGTTAGCGAACTGAATAAAAGCCAAGATAATTTTAGTAGAATTTTAAGTGGTGTTAAAACATATGGAACACTTGCAGAATTTGGATTAGGCGCTCTCCTTAAAGATTTGCTTCCAGCATCTCAATTCATTGCTAACGCAAAAATGAAAGATGATACATCTGAAACAGTTGAGTTTGCTATTAAACTGAAAGATGTTTTGTTACCAATTGACAGTCATTGGCCAGTTGAAAAATATAAAGCAATCGATGATGCTTACAACGCTAATAATAAAGAGGCTCAAGCCGAGGCGAGAAAGGATTTAGCTGCAGCTTTTAGACTAAAAGCTAAAACAGTCAACTCAAAATATATAGCTCCTCCTAAAAGTACAGATTTTGCAATTATTTATGTTCCGACGGAAGGATTATTTTCTGAACTCTCAAGCTACAGAGATCCAAAAACAAAAGAACTTTTATTACAAGAACTAAGAACAAAATATAAAGTAACAGTTTCAGGCCCTAATACTTTGTCAGCTTTGTTGCAATCTTACCACTTAGGTTTTCAAACACTGAAAGTTCAACAACATGCCACTCAAATCTACACTGATTTAAGAAATATAAGCTCAAGATTTGAAAAGCATTTTGATGGAATTAAAGATCTAAGAAAGAAATTAGAACAAGCAATGACTGCAACTGACGGATTTGGCAGAGATGCAAGATCTATAATGAATACGCTTGGAAATATTAGAAGTCCTGAGCAAGTAACAGACAACTTGAAAGAAAATCCAGAAAAGATAAAAGTTCTTAAATAATTATAATTATGTCTAACTTTGTCTTTTACGATTTTGAGACCAGCTCTTCTAATAAATACTGGGGACAAATAATACAAATAGGTGCTGTATTAACCAATGACAAACTTCAAGAACTAGACCGTTTTGAATCAAGATGTAAATTAAATCCTGGAATAATTCCTGAGGCTATGGCTTTAATCGTAAATCAAACAACCCCAAAGATGCTTCAAAGTGCAAACTTATCTCATTATCAAATGATTAGGCAGTTCGTTGAAACTTTAAAAAGATGGGGCAAAGCGACTTATATAGGTTTTAATAGTATTGATTTTGATGAAGAATATCTTAGGAATACTTTGTTTCAAACGCTCGAGTATCCATATTTAACTAGTACTAATGGAAATACGAGAGGTGATTTGTTAAGTTTAGCAAGAGCTGCAAATTTTTATTATCCAGATACTTTAAAAAATTCGATCAACGAAAAAGGTAACGCTGTATATAAATTAGATCAGATGGCTCCAATTAATGGTATTAAACATGATGCGCATCAAGCCTTAGGAGATTGTATCGCCACTTTAGAAATTGGTAAAATTATTCTTAATAAGGCACCAAATGTTTGGAAAGCGAGCTTAATGACCACAGACAAGATCAAAGCGCTCGAGCTTATTAAAAATGAATTATATTTTTGCACAGACGAATATTATTACGGAAAATCAGTCGCTTTTTGCGAAACTTTCGTCTGTGAGCATCCAGTTTATAAATGGGCAAAATGTTTTGATCTTAAACATGACCCAGATATTTACTTGAAAATGAGCGTTCAAGATCTTAAAGAGGCCATGAGTAAAAAACCAAAATTTATAAGAACAATTCGTCATAATAAGCATCCCGTTATAATGAACCCATCTTATGCAATGCAACTGGATGAATATAAAGTTTTAGGGCCTAAAAAATTAAAAGAAAGAGCAAATAAAATTAAAGAGAACAAAGAGTTTGCTGAAAAAGTAGCGATTATTCTTAAAGAGGAAGTTGAAGAAAAAGAACAGACTAAATCTCAGGAAGATATTCCAGTAGAGGAAAGTATTTACAGGAAATTCACGCCTTTAGAGGACAATAAATTAATGAATAATTTTCATGAAGTTGATTGGGATAAAAAATTTAGAGCTTTAGATAAATTTAAAGATGAAAGATTAAAATATTTTGGCAATAAATTAATTTACCGTGAAAAACCAGAATTATTGCCTAAAGAATTATATAGTGAAATACATAAAGATATTGCTTCAAAACTTTTAAGTAAAAACTCAGAGAGGTGGAATACAATACCAAAAACTTATGCAGAAATTGATACATTAAGAGTAAAATTTGAAAAACAAGGAAATAAAGATAATTTAGCCTCTTTAGAGGATATCAACACATATGTTGAAGGTTTAGAAAAATATTACACATCTGTATAGTTGACATTATTAAAAAAATTATTATTTATCTATTATGATTAAAGTAACAGATGACTCTTACGAAAATTTCATTAAATCGGGAAATAAAACTAAGATATTAAAACTAGGAGCAACATGGTGCAACCCCTGCCAAATGGCAATTCCTCCATGTAATGAGCTAGAAAAAGAATTAGAAAGTGAAATCGAGATTGGAGAATTAGATATAGAAGAGTCTGCTAACACTCCAGTTCTGCTATCCTGCAAGGGAGTGCCTTTATTTGTAAAATTTAAAGATGGAAAAGAAGTTTCTCGCAAAGTTGGATGGCCTGGAAAACAAGAATTAAAAGAATGGATAACTAATAACTAGTTTTTTCTCAAAAGATCTCCAACAAAATAAAGCGAACCAGTCACTATAAAACATCTAGATTTAGTATCTGAAAGTTCTGTTTTTACTTGATTAAAACTATTAGCAATAGAAGAATTAATTCTTAATTTGTCCGCTATTTCTTTTAATTTTTCTTTTGGAAAAACATTCTTTTGCCTTTCCATATTGATGAAATATATTTTTTTAAATTTATTTCTAAAAGGCATCAAAAAAGAATAGGGATCTTTCGTGTTTATCATACTTATAATGCAAATTT
>CACCPR010000017.1 GCA_902548045.1 uncultured Pelagibacteraceae bacterium | reverse complement strand
ATGAGATAATTTGGAGGACTCAACCAGAATCAACTTGGGTCAATTTTAAAGTTTGGGGTATATTGCCTATAACTTTTATTTTTACAGCCTCACAAGTTCCACTTATTAACAAGCACAAAATATGAAGAAATTAAAATTAATCGTAAACAATAATTCAAAAAAAGAAAAAGAAAGATTTTTTGTCAAACAAGAACTTCAATGTATTTTAGATTTATACGCAAAAATGGTTTCAAACGGAACTTGGAAAGACTATTCATTTTCAACAGGATATAGAGAAATATCTTTTAATGTTTATCAAAGAGCCTCTGATAAACCAGTTTTCAGAATATTAAAAAATCTTAAACCTGTCTATTTTAATGAGAGATTTTTAATCAAGGATAAAAACGGAAATATATTAGAAAAATCTGAAAATTTGAGTCGATTAATTAATAAGACTAGCTGGAATAATCTTAAATTAGTTAAATAATTACCTTCTTTGACCAAACAATCTTAGAAGCATAATAAATAGATTGATGAAATCTAAGTACAATGTTAATGCACCCATTACTGCTTTTTTTCCCATTAATTCACCGCTATCACTAACAAGGTACATATTTTTAATCTTTTGAGTATCGTAGGCTGTTAAACCAACGAAAATTAAAACCCCTAAGATAGAAATCACAAAATACATCATTGGTGATTTCATAAAGAGATTGACTAAAGATGCAATTATAATTCCAATAAGACCCATCATTAAAAAAGATCCCAACTTAGTTAGATCTCTCTTAGTAGTATAACCATAAATACTCATTGCTCCAAAAGTTCCAGCGGTAATAAAAAATACTCGTGCTATACTTGCTTCAGTATAAACTACAAAAATTGAGGAAAGTGATAAGCCCATCAACCCCGCAAAAATCCAAAAAACTGTTTGTGCTTTAGAGGCACTCATTTTAGCAATACCAAAACTCATATAAAAAACTACTCCTAATGGCGCTAACATTACAACCCAAGCTAAACCTGAATTATAAAGTTGATTACCTAATGGAGATAAAATTAATGGCTCAAAAGACTGCACAGCAAATTTTGCTGTTAAGAGAGCAACAAATCCTGTTAGTACTAAAGCCGAAGCCATATAGTTATATACTTTAAGCATATACGATCTTAATCCTTGATCGATTATTGCTTCTGAAGCTGAAGATCTTGTTGCTGAGCTTTGTTTGTTTAAAACCATAGCATTAATATAAGAAATTTTATTAACTTTTCAATAGGCATTTTTTCCTTTAAAAAAACATTACAATTATTATGAAATTCAAAAAATTAGGAAATACTGAGCTAAATGTAAGCCTTATTTGTCTTGGAACAATGACATGGGGAACTCAAAATACAGAAAAAGAAGCTTTTGAACAAATGGATTACGCTATTGATCAAGGAGTGAATTTTTTTGATACCGCTGAACTTTACTCTGTTCCTCCTACTAAAGAGTCCTACGGTAAAACAGAAATAATGATTGGTAACTGGTTTGAAAAAAGAAAAAACAGGGAAAAAATAATTTTAGCATCCAAAGTTGCTGGTCCAGGTTTAGATTGGATAAGAGGAGGCAAAAACAACTTTTCTGAAAAAAGTATTGGCAAAGCTATAGATGACAGTCTGAAAAGATTAAAAACAGATTATATTGATCTTTATCAACTACATTGGCCTGAGAGATCTACAAATTGTTTCGGCAGAAGAGAATATAAATTAAATAAAAATGAAGGTGAATGGAATGATTTTGAGAGTGTTTTACAAGCTTTAGAAAAATTTATTAAAAGTGGAAAAATAAGATATATCGGAATGTCGAATGAAACTCCCTACGGTCTTTCAAAATATTTAGAAATATCAAAAAATAAAAATTTACCAAGGATGATGTCGGTTCAAAATCCTTATAGTCTAGTTAATAGAACTTACGAAATAGGTATGTCAGAAATTTCTATAAGAGAAAAATGTGGTTTATTAGTTTACTATCCTTTAGCTTCAGGAGCGCTTTCAGGAAAATATAGAAATGGTCAAATGCCAAAAAATGCAAGAATGACATTATTTAAAGGCTGGGAAAGAATGATTAATCCTCTAGCAATGAAAGCATACGATGAGTACTACAAACTCTCTAAAGAAATTAATATTACTATGGTTGAACTTGCTCAGGCTTTTGTCAATTCAAGACCTTTCGTAACAAGTAATATTATTGGAGCGACTACGATGGATCAACTTAAAGAAAATATTGGAAGTATAAACATTGAATTAACTGAAGAAGTATTCGAAAAGATCAATACTATTCATAATAATAATCCAAATCCTGCTCCTTAATTCAAACCATTGAAATAGATTATTTTTAGTATAAAAACAAATTTATGTTAGTTAAAAAGATTTTTATTTTAACCTTTTTTGTTTTATTTTCTTTTAGCGCGACTGCTAATACACCTAGATCAACTGGAAAATACAAAAACTGGGAAAGCTTTATAGTTGAAACAGATAAAGGAAAAATTTGTTTTGCTCAAACTGTACCAACAAAAAGAGCTCCCTCTTCTATACAGAGGGGAAAATCGAAGTTATTTGTAACTTTTAGACCATCAGAAGATATTAAAGATGAAGTTAGTTTGACTAGTGGTCATGACTATAAGACTTCAACTGTAATAGCTGCATCAGGGAAAAAAAAATATTCTTTTTTTTCACAAAAAAACTTTGCTTGGTTACTTGATGATCAAGAGGAAAGAAATTTTATTAAATTGATGAAGAAAGCAACTAATCTTATTATTAAAGCAAGAACTACTAAAGGCGCAGAAACTACAGATCATTATTCCATGATGGGATTTACGAAAGCATACAACACAGCAAAGAAAACTTGCAGTTAAATGAAAAAAATTGTTTTAGCCTATTCTGGTGGGCTTGATACTTCAATAATTCTTAAGTGGCTTCAGGAAAATTATAATGCAGAGGTCATAGCTTATACTTCTGATATTGGCCAAGTATTAAATAAAAAAAAAATTATTAGAAATGCAAAAAATTTAGGTGTTAAAAATATAATTATAGAAAATTTAAAAAATACATTTGTTAAAGATTATGTATTTCCAATGGTTAGGGCTCATGCAGTTTATGAAGGAGTGTATTTATTGGGAACATCTATAGCTAGACCCTTAATTGCTAAAAGACAAATAGCTATTGCAAAAAAATTTAAGGCCTTTGCTGTATCACATGGGGCGACAGGTAAAGGTAACGACCAAGTAAGATTTGAATTAGGATATGCTTTTTTTGGAGGGAAAAAAATTAAAGTTATAGCGCCTTGGAGAACTTGGAGATTGCAGTCTAGAACTGATCTAATTAATTATGCCAAGAAAAATAATATTCCAATTCCAAAAGATAAAAAAGGTGCTCCACCATTTTCAGTTGATGATAATATCTTTCATACCTCTACTGAAGGAAAAGTTTTAGAAAATCCAAAAAATTCTGCTCCAGAGTTTATTTTTCAAAGAACTGTATCACCAGAAAAAGCTCCAAATAAAAAAACTAAAGTTAAAATTTCTTTTAAAAATGGAGATCCAATCTCAATAAATGGCAAAAAATTAAAACCTGAGAAACTTTTAGAAAAATTGAATTTGTTAGCTGGAAAAAATGCTGTAGGCAGAGTTGATTTAGTGGAGAACAGATTTATTGGCATTAAATCAAGAGGTGTTTATGAAACTCCAGGCGGTACAGTATTATATATAGCTCATAGGGCTATTGAGTCAGTTACTTTAGACAAAGATACAGTCCACAGTAAAGAAAGAATAATGCCTGAATATGCTGAGTTAGTTTACAACGGTTATTGGTTTTCTAAAAAAAGGATAAGGCTTCAAAAAATTATTGATAAAAAAAGAAGCCAGGTGTCAGGTGATGTAGTACTAAGTCTCTATAAAGGAAACGTAACAATTTTATCTAGAAGAACAAAAAATAAAGCTTATTCTATGAAAAAAGTTTCTTTTGAGGAAAATAAATCTTTTAATAAGTCTAAAGTGGAAAAATTTATTAAATATCATTCTAAACAGTTATATAAATCTTAAAATTCTGATAATGTTAATTAAATGAATTCAACGATTCGAAATATTCAATTAGTAGCAGTTATATTTGTATTGGTTGCAACAGTAATTGCATTTTTTCTTGAAATAAGAGATATGTATATTGATCAAGACATAGGGTTAGCTGATCTTTTGCTTCTTTTTATTTATATAGAGGTGATCGGCTTAGTGAGATCTTATTGGGAAACCAGATCAATAAGGATTTCTTATCCTTTGGTGATAGCAATAACTGCACTAGCACGTTTCATAATTCTTCAAGATAAAGAGGGAGATCCAACAAATTTACTTTATATTTCAGGAGCAATTTTAATTGTTGCTTTAGCTACTGTAGTAATAAGATTTAGAAATAGTAAGTTTTTGAACCTTGATAAGTCTAAATCAAACGAGCTTTAAAACACTCTAAGGTATTTTTTAGCAAACAGGCAATCGTCATTGGACCAACTCCTCCTGGTACAGGAGTAATTGCTTTTGCTTTTTCTTTTACTTCCTCAAATTGTACATCACCAACAATTTTGTTCTCTAATTTATTTATGCCTACATCTATTACAATAGACCCCTCTTTAACCCAGTCTTTTTTAACAAAATTAGGAACACCTATCGCAACAACTAATATGTCAGCTTTATAACATTCATCTTTAATATTTTTTGTCTTTGAATGAACTATAGTAACTGTACAATTTTCTTTTAATAAAAGTTGAGCCATAGGTTTTCCATTTAAGTTTGATCTACCCACTATCACAGCATGTTTGCCAGATAGATTTTTTTCAATTTTTTTAATTAGCAAAGAACATCCTAGGGGTGTACATGGGGTTATTGCATTATAACCTGATGCCAAATTTCCAACATTAATTGGATGGAACCCATCAACATCTTTTGAAGGGTGTATTAAATTGATAATCTTTTCTTTATTAATTTGTTTTGGAACAGGAAGTTGGACTAAAATTCCAGATACTTTACTGTCTTCATTTAATTCAATAATTTTCTTTAGCACTTCTTTTTCAGATACATTATCAGGATACCTTATAATATCTGAGTTTATTCCAACTTCTTTAGATTTTTTTACTTTATTTCTAACGTAAATCTCGCTCGGGCCATAATTTCCAATTAAAATTACGGATAGCGCAGGGACTTTTTGGGTCTTTTCTTTTAATAAATTTATTTCTTTTTTTATTTTATTTCTTAAAACTTCAGCTTCTTTTTTACCATCAATAATCATATTTATAACAACCCAAACATTTCAAATACCAAATTTCTAATGAACATTAATGCCAAAATTAAAATTACCGGAGAAATATCTACTGGGCCTAGATTGGGAAGAAACCTTCTTATTAAATTTAAAGGTGGAGCAGTTAGTTTGTATGAAACTTCTAGTATTGAATATACAAATCTATTACTTGTATTTAGTACATTAAAGGCTATTAGCCAACTTACCGCCGCATTAATAATTAATACCCAAATATAGAGATAAACAATTTTATCAAATAAATCTAAAATAGATAACATTACTTTTTCTCCACATAGATAGATGTACTTGGAAAAGCGAATGAAGCTCCATTACCCTCTACTATTTCTTTGATTTTAACTGCTAGTCTCTCTTTTACTTTGAGCCATTCTCCCCATTCATCAGTTACGGTAAAACATCTTATATACATGTCTATTGAACTATCAGAAAACTTATCTATTCGAACCGCATGTTCAGTGTTTTCTCCAATTTTAAAATCTTTATTTGTAGTAATATATTTCTCTATCTGATCTCTTATATTTTTTAATTGTTCTATTGTAGAGTTATATTGCAAGGTTATTATCCAACTAATTCTCCAATTTGTTGTTGCAGTAATATTGACTACTGCGTTCTCTGCGAACGAAGCATTAGGTATAGTGGCGATTGACTTATCAAATTTTCTTATTACTGTTGATCTAAAACCTATTCTCTCAACAATCCCTTCGGTAACGCCTTCTACATAAATCCAGTCTCCAATTTTAAATCTTTTTTCAACAAGAACCAAAATACCTGAAATTAAATTTTTAAATAAGTCTTGTGCTCCTAAAGCGACTGCCACCCCAAACAAACCTAGTCCTGCAATTATAGGTGCAATTTTTATTCCCCAAATATCTAGTGTAGCCGCAAAACCAAAGAAAATAATCAAAATTTTATTTGCTTTAATAACCCAATTCAGCAAATCTTTTGACAACAGTTCTTCTACCCTTTTAATGAGAAAAGTTATGGGTTCTACAATTTGATGGATTAACCAAAATATTAAGATTGTAATTAAGGATCTATTGATGTTGTCCACAAAGACTGACATCTTTCCTTCAAAATCCATGTAGGATGTCGCCATGAATATTCCGAGCACAATAGGCAAAAATTTTACTGGTCCTTCTGATGCTTCTACTAAAGCGTCATCAAATTTATTTGAAGTTTTAGCGACATAGTTTTTTAACCTTTGAAGAATAAATTTTGCGATTAAACCACGTAACAATAAAAAAAGTAAAAATATTACAATTGCAAATCCAATTTGAGTAAAATTTACTCCAGCAATTCCTTTTTGCCAAATTTCTACAAATAAATTTTTAAAGTTTTCTAATATGTTCATATTCTTTTATTTTTACAATTTTAATAACTCTTCTCCAGGATTAAAAATTTCTATTTTTTTCCACCCATCAGATTTAAATAATTTAGCCACCTTTTCGCTTATACACATAACTTTCGACTCTGTCATTAATGGATATAAAGAATGATTTCTTACTATTTCTCTAAAACTTTCTCCACTCCGCATAGAATAAATAAATATTATGTCAGGAGAATGACTTGTAATTATTTTTTTACTTTGTTCGTTTAAATCAGTAATTTTTTCAGATTTATAATTAATTATCTTGCTAATCTTAAAACCTTCTTTTTTGAGTTCTAGATCCAAATCATAAGCTAAATTATCACCACAAAAATAAGCTATTTTAGATTTTTCGTTAATAAGACTAGAGTTGATAATTAAATTTTTTAATGCATTTACTGTTCCGCCAGCTGAAACTGTATGATGATAACCCATCTGTCTTACTATTTTTTCAGTAATAGATCCGACACAGAAACATAGTTTATTTTTACTTTCATTAATTGCTTTAAGATTTCTAATTGCATTAGCACTAGTAAAAACTAGAGCATCAAATTGATTTATATCCACCGGATCAGTTTGAATTGATGATATTTTTAAAGTAGGAACATGAATGATCTTATGTCCTAAAGAAAATAATTTTCCCATTAAATCTTCGGAGTCTATAAGTGGTCTTGTAATTAAAATATTCATTTTTTCTTAAATTTTGAGCCTGCTAAAGTTAATAATTTTTCCCCAACATTTTGTCCTATATTTCTAGCATCAGTATCTTTTCCTTTTATCTCACAGAAGAAACTCTCGTCTCCTTTATCAGAAAATAATTCTGCTTTTAAAGATAAATTTCCATTTTTTATTTCGGCAAGTCCTCCAACTGCTGTTTCACAATCGCCTTTGATAGTTTTGAGCATATTTCTCTCTGCCAACGCACAAAGAGAAGTATCTTTATCATTAATTTTTTTTAAAATATTTTTAATAAAAATATCACTTCTTCTACATTGAGCTGCAATTACTCCTTGGCCAACAGCTGGGATTAATTGCTTTGTATCAAAGATAAAACTAATTTTTTTTTCTAAATTCAAACTTTTTACTCCGGCTGCGGCTAGTATTATTCCATCCAAATTACCGTCTGATAATTTATCAATCCTGGTATCAATGTTACCTCGCATATTTACAAAAGAAATATTTTTGTTAATTTTCTTTAATTGCAATTCTCTTCTTCTAGAACTTGAACCAATTATTTTAATTTTGTTGAGCTCTTCAAAGCTTTTAACTTTATTGCTGAGTAAAACATCTCGTGGATCATTTCTTTTTATAAATGCTCCAATTTCCAGTTTTTTATGATCTTCCGACTCCATATCTTTAAGAGCATGGACAGCTATATCAATCTTATTTTGAAGTAAGCTTTCTTCAATTTCTTTGCAAAATAATTTCTTACCGCCTATTTCTGATAATTTTTTTTTACTATGAATATCTCCCGATGTTTTAATCTTTTTTACATCAATCGTTATATCTTCAGTATTTACAGCATTTTGTAAAATCAAATTTTTAACTATTTCTACGTAAATTTGAGAAAGTTTGCTCCCTCTTGCTCCAATTGTAATTTTTTTCATTATTAGTTTATATATTCGAATGATTTATTTTATACTATTCTAATCTTTTACGCAGATATAATGAAAAAAAATATTACTTTTTTAGGAATTGAAACAAGTTGTGATGAAACAGCCGCTGCAGTTATTCAAGAAAATATAAAGGGAACTGCTGACATTTTATCTAACGTAGTTTCCAGTCAAATTAATGAACATAAAAAGTTTGGAGGTGTTGTCCCAGAATTAGCTGCGAGAGCTCATTTGGAAAATATAGAATTCATTATTAATAAAGCCTTAAAAGATAGTAAAACTTCATTAAGTGAAATAGACGGAATAGCAGCTACAGCCGGACCAGGTTTAATAGTGTGTTTAACAATTGGTCTTAACATTGGAAAATCAATCGCTGCCTTCTCCAACAAACCATTTATAGGTGTTAATCATTTAGAAGGACATGCTTTGAGTCCTGGATTAGAAAATAATATAAACTTTCCTTACTTGCTCCTTTTGATATCTGGTGGACATTCACAATATTTAATTGTTAAAGACGTCAATCGATACGAACAACTGGGAACAACAATTGACGATGCACTAGGAGAAGCTTTTGATAAAACCGCAAAAATGTTAGATTTAGGTTATCCAGGAGGACCAGCAGTAGAAAAATTTGCAAGATTAGGGGAAAAAAAACATTTTATATTACCACAGCCAATAATTAGTAAAGGTGGATGTAATTTATCTTTTGCTGGATTAAAGACAGCAGTACTTAAAGAGTCACAAAAAATTAAAGATAATAAAAAATTAAAATATAATCTTGCGGCTTCTTTTCAACATACAATAAATAAGATTTTGTATACAAAAACAAAAATTGCAATTAGAAAATTTAGAGACAAAACAGAGAAGCAAAATTTTGATTTAATAGTTGCTGGTGGAGTTGCTGCAAACAAATCTATTAGAAGTAATCTTAAAAAATTGTCAATTGAAGAAAAGTGTAAAGTTATTTATCCTGACCTCAAACTTTGTGGAGATAATGCAGCTATGATTGCTTGGGCAGGAATAAAAAGATTTAAAAAAAATCTAATTGATAATATAGAAATCCCAGCTAGATCAAGATGGCCTCTCGACATTGATGCACCCTATATGAAAGGACCAGGTCTTAAAATATGAAAAATTTTAAAATTACTAACAAGGATGCTTTAAAATATTCAAAAGTTTCTGGAGACTATAATAAAATTCATACAAATGATAAAATTGGGTATAACTCCATATTTGGCGAAAAAATATGTCATGGAACATTGGCATTAATAAAAATTCTACAGTTAATTAATTTAAAAAAATTAATTAAAGATAAAAAAAAATTTAGCATAAATGTGAAATTTCAAAATTTTATAAAATATAATAACAAAATATTCGTATTAAAAAGAAAAAATGCTTTCACTGCTTATCAAGATTTGAGAGAGGTAATTAAAATCAAAATAAACTGTGAAAACCCTTCTTTAAAAATAATTAAGCTTCCAAGATATAAAAAAATATCAATATTCAATCGTAAAAAAAATTATAAAAAAAAACAAAATATTGAAAACATTGCTTATTTATTAAATGTTATAAGCAGATATGTGGGTACTGTTTATCCGGGAGATCTTTCAATAATTAAAGAGATCAATATAAACTTTAATTTTCAATTAAATCAGAAAATAAATAATATCAAAATTACATCCAATAAAGTTGACCCTAGATTTCCTATAATACAAAATAGATTATCTGCTGAAAACTTTATAATTGATTTTCAATCTATTGAAAGACCGGCTGTTAAAAAAAATAAAAAGTTCATTCCAAAAATAATTAAAAAAAAGGTTCAAAAAATAAAGTATAACGCACTAATAGTTGGAGGTAGTCAAGGTATAGGACTTGAGGTTGTTAATATTCTGAATCAAAATAAAAAAATTACCAAAATTGTTACCTACAATGTTAATAAAATTAAAAAGAGCAATAAAAAAATGATACCTATTAAGTTTAACATTTTTAAAAACTTAAATATAATTAGTAATATAATCAAAAAACACTCTCCGATAAGAATCTTTTATTTTGCTTCTCCAAAAATATCATTTGAAAATAAGTTAAGTCGAGATTTGGTTAATCAATATCAATATATATTTCTGAAAGCTCCTTTAGCTTTGTTAAAAAAAAATAAAACTAAAGAAATAAGTTTTTTCTACCCATCAACAACAAATATCTTTAAAAATAAAGACGCTTATTATTCTCAAGTTAAAAGAAGTGCAGAGATTAAACTATCAAAACTATGCTTGAAAAATGATATCTCAATTAATATTGTAAGACTGCCTGCCTTATATTCTAGACAGTCTGTTTCTATTATAAACCCTAACCCTCCTAGTCTAACTGAATTTTTACAATCAAACCCTAATATGTTTAATAAAATATTTTAGCTTAATGAATTATTGGCTATTAAAATCTGAACCTTATAAATGGTCTCTAGATCAGCAGAAAAAAGCAGGTAGCAAAGGAATAGCGTGGGATGGGGTAAGGAATTATCAAGCCGCAAATAATTTAAAAAAAATGAAAGTAAACGATCTTTGCTTCTTTTATCACTCTAATATAGGTAAAGAGATCGTTGGTGTTGTTAAAGTAATAAAAAAAGCATTTATTGATAAAACCGATCCAAAAAAAAGATTTGTAGCCGTTCAGGTTAGGTTTGTAGAAGAATTTAATTCACCAATTTCCTTGGAAAAAATTAAAAAAAACAAGGATATTTGTCATTTGCCTCTAATAAAGCAAAGCAGATTATCAGTTATGCCAATAGACTATAAAAGCTGGAAAATTATATGTAAGATAGGTAAAATCAAAAACTAATTAAGGAATTAAAGTGGCTAAGAAAAAAAAGAAAAGAAAAATAAAAAAAACTAGAAGAATTAAAAATTCTAGAAAAAAATC
>CACCPR010000016.1 GCA_902548045.1 uncultured Pelagibacteraceae bacterium | reverse complement strand
ATTGGGCTAATCAAGCATATGTTAACAGCTCAAAATATAAAAAAAAATACAAACTTTCTATTAAAGAAAATGAAAAATTCTGGGCTAAAGAGGGAAAAAGAATTTCTTGGATAAAAAAATATACAAAAATTAAGGATGTTAAATACAGCAAAGAGGAGGTAAAAATTAAGTGGTACTATGATGGCACATTAAATGCCTCTGCTAATTGTATAGATCGTCATTTAAAAAAGAATGCTAAAAAAACAGCTATAATTTGGGTAGGCGATGATCCAAGTGACACAAAAAAAATTTCTTATAAAGAATTGCACCAAAATGTATGTAAAGTTGCTAACGGGTTAAAAAGTATCGGTATTCAAAAAGGGGATAGAGTAACAATTTATCTTACCATGATACCTGAATTAGCTTATGTGATGCTTGCTTGTGCGAGAATTGGGGCTGTTCACTCAATTATATTTGGTGGTTTTTCTCCGGACTCTATAGCAACACGTATTAACGACTGTGAGTCTGATTTTCTTATAACCGCTGATGAAGGTATTAGAGGAGGAAAAATTATTCCATTAAAAAAAATAGCTGATGAAGCTCTTACTCAATGCCCAGATGTTAAAAAATGTGTAGTGGTACAAAGAACTGGCAACCAAGTGGATTGGAACGATGAAAGAGACATTTCTTACAAAGAGATGATTTCTTCAGCTTCAAATAAATGCGATCCCGAAGAAATGGGCGCTGAAGATCCATTGTTCATACTTTACACTTCTGGCTCTACTGGAAAACCAAAAGGTGTATTACATACAACAGGTGGATACATGGTTTATGCATCAATGACCCATCAATATATATTTGATTATAAAAGCAACGATATTTATTGGTGTACTGCTGACATAGGTTGGGTAACTGGACATAGTTACATTATTTACGGGCCTCTTGCTAACGGGGCAACTACTATTATGTTTGAAGGAGTTCCAAATTATCCAGATAGTTCTCGATGGTGGCAAATTGTAGATAAGCATAAAGTAAATATATTTTACACAGCACCCACTGCAATTAGAGCATTAATGAGGGAGGGTGATAAACCAGTAAAAAAAACAAGCAGAAAAACATTAAAACTTCTCGGTACCGTAGGTGAGCCTATAAATCCAGAGGCTTGGATGTGGTATTACAAAACTGTTGGGGAATCAAGGTGTCCAATAGTTGACACTTGGTGGCAAACGGAAACTGGTGGAATATTAATAGCTCCTCAACCTGGAGCAATAGATTTAAAACCAGGTTCAGCTACAAAACCATTTTACGGCATAAAGCCGCTTTTGGTTAATCAAGATGGAAAAGTAATTAAAGGCGAGGGAAAAGGTAGATTGTGTATGGCTAGTTCTTGGCCAGGTCAAATGAGAACTGTATACGGTGATCATCAAAGATTTATCGACACTTATTTTTCTCAATTTGATGGAAAATATTTTACAGGAGATGGATGTAGAAGAGATAAAGATGGTTATTACTGGATAACGGGAAGAGTTGATGATGTAATAATTGTTTCAGGTCACAATCTAGGTACCGCAGAAATTGAGAGTGCTTTCGTTGCTCATCCAAAAGTTGCCGAAGCTGCGGTAGTTGGTTTCCCGCATAGTATTAAAGGAAATGGATTATATTGTTACGTTACACTAAATGTTGGTGAGCAATCTACAGGTGATCTAGAAAGAGACTTAAAGTTATGGGTAAGAAAACAGATAGGTCCGATTGCAACTCCAGACGTGATACAATTTGCTCCAGGGTTACCCAAGACAAGATCTGGGAAAATTATGAGACGAATTTTAAGAAAAATTGCTGCAAATGAACCTGACAATTTAGGAGATACAACTACTCTAGCAGATCCAGGAGTAGTAGAGTCTCTTATACAAAATAGAAAAAATAAAAGTTAATCGAAATTAAGATTTTTGGTAAATTCTTTAAATTCGTTTTCAACAATGTTCCATTTTAATTTGATTGAATTTAAAACTATTTCTTTATCTAAGACTTTTAGCTCTTCAGCAATAGGAGACCATTTATAAAGTGCCATTCCACTATTATAAAATGGATTTTCTAAATGTAATCTTTGCCAATTTGCAGACTTAGCTCTTGAAGAGAAATCTTTTTTTGCTTCATCAGAAATTTTTTCATCAAGACCGTTTTTTATTTCGTTGTTAATTATACTGTTAAAAACATCTTCAGCTTCATTTTTTTTTAAATTTTTTTCACTGATTAAGTAAGAAAAAACATACAAAGTAAGGTCAGCAATAGAGGCTACATAAATATTCCATTTAGCAATGTTGATCGAGTCTGAAAATTTTTCGTCTTGTATCATTGCGGTATATCTAGTTCCAATTCTAGTTTTTAAATAACCATAAAGCGTGGTCTGTGTTACGTGGGCTGATCTTTCTTGCACAAATTTTTGTAAGTCTTCTTTAGATTTTATAGAACTAAATTTACTTGTTATCTTTTTTACAGGCAGAAGGTATTCGCCCATAATTTTAAAGGTGCTTAATATATTTTTTAGATTCAATTTCACGTTGTATTGTAAAAATCCCTTATTTTCCTACTTTGTAGCATTTCATTGAGGTTTTTGGAGACCTTTTTTTTCTTTTAATTGACTTTCATATGAGTATGATCACCGTCATTAATTAATACTTTTTACGTAAAAAGTTAAAAAAGGGGGAAAAATGTCAAACAAAGACGCATATTGGGCGAAAACCAAAAACCATATGATAGTAACTTTGGTTCTTTGGGCTTTCTTCTCATTGGTCATTTTCATGTTCGGTTCTGAACTGAACACGATGTCTTTTCTTGGGTACCCATTAGCATACTACATGACAGCACAAGGATCACTTCTTGCGTTCGTCGTGATGTTATTTTGGACTGCCAACAAGCAAGAAAAAATCGACGAAGAGCATGGGTTCTCAGAAAGAGAGGATGACTAAATGATGGACATGAAAGGTGGATTTATAAAAAATCTTCCAAAAATATATGGTCTCTACACTGGAGGTTTCGCAGTATTCATTTTGATAATGGCTATTGCTGAACAAGCAGGTGTATCTGCAAAAAACATCGGAGTGATGTTTGTTGCATTCACCGTTTTGATTTATGCTTTTATCGGTTATTTATCAAGAACGATCCAAGTAGATGCTTATTATGTTGCTGGAAGACAAGTGCCAACCGTATTCAACGGGATGGCAACTGCAGCTGACTGGATGTCAGGTGCATCATTCGTAGCATTAGCAGGAGGAGTATACTTTGGTGGTTATACGTACATGGCTTTCTTAGTAGGTTGGACAGGTGGATACGTGCTTGTAGCAACTTTAATGGCTCCATACCTAAGAAAATTTGGATGTTACACAGTTCCTGATTTTATCGGAACACGATATGGTGGAAATCTCGTAAGAGCTTGCTCTGTATTCGTGCTTTTCATAGCATCATTTACTTATGTAACAGCTCAGATAAACGCTACGGGAACAATTGCTTCTAGAGCTCTTGGAATTCCTTTTGAGGCAGGTGTATGGGTAGGATTAATAAGTATTCTTATCTGTTCAATGCTAGGAGGAATGAGAGCCGTAACTTGGACTCAGGTTGCTCAGTACATTGTATTAATCATCGCATATTTAATTCCAGTATTCTGGATTTCTAACAAAGTAGGTGGAGGAGTATTTCCTCACTTAATGTTGGGTGATGAGGTTGCAAGACTAGGTGAACTTGAACAACAATTTGGACTAGTTAAAAACAGCGCCGCAGATATGAAAGCAGCGGGAGTACCAGGAGGATTGAAATATATCTCTGGAACTCACTCTGGAGTACCTGAAGGTGGAATGGCTGTCTGGAAATACTTATCGTTAGCGATTTGTATGATGGTAGGAACTGCATCGTTACCTCATATTTTAATGAGATACTTTACAACTCCTTCGGTTAAAGCAGCGAGAAAATCAGTGGCTTGGTCACTATTCTTTATCTTCTTGCTTTACTCTTCAGCACCAATGTTAGCAACATTGTCTAAATTAGCATTGATGGATCCAACACTACCAACTGGAATTATTGGAAAATCTATTTCTGAAGTCCAATCGATAGAGTGGGTACAAAGATGGTCTGAAGTTAAACAAGTATTTATCGCAGACTTCAATGGTGATGGTATACTTCAGTTAAACGAATGGTTCATGAGAGGTGACGTTGTAGTATTAGCTACTCCAGAAGTAGCGGGACTACCGTTTGTAATCTCTGGGCTAGTGTTTGCTGGTGGTATGGCTGCTGCCATGTCTACTGCTGATGGTCTTGTGTTAGCGATATCAAACGCTTTATCTCATGATATTTACTACAAAATCATAGATCCAAAAGCTGATACTGCTAAAAGACTTTTAGTTGCTCGTGTACTTCTAGTAATAATCGGTGCCGCAGGTGCTTATATAGCTTCGTTTAGGCTTACAAGTATCTTAGGTTCTGTTGCTTGGGCATTCGACTTTGCAATGTCAGGCTTGTTCTTCCCGCTTGTACTTGGTGTATGGTGGAAAAGAGCTACTAGAGCTGGTGCAATAGCTGGAATAATGTCTGGAATACTTTCAGGTTTGTTCTACTTATTATGGGTATATCCTAAGTTCTCAGTGCCAATTTTTGGTGGTGTGAACGAACCTTTCTTAGGTATTGATCACTTAAGATTTGGTTTAATAGGTGCTCCTGTATGTTTGGTTGTAATGATAGTCGTTAGTTTAATGACTAAAGAACCAGATGCAGCTACACAAAAAATGGTAGACGATACTAGAATACCTACAGGTAAAGCTATCTTAGGTAAACAACACTAGTATAATAATACAAAAAAATTTAAAAGGGGCGAATTTTTCGCCCCTTTTTTTTTACCCAAATAATGATATTGTTTAAAAATGGTACCTACTTGGGCAATAGTTCTAGATTATATTCTTGGCATGATAATGTGGACTTTGATTGGAAGGGCTGCAATGAATATCTTTCAAAGAGAGGATTCGACATTTTTCTTTATGAGAGTATTTGTAAAATATACAAACCCAATTATCAAATTATTCAAACCTATTACACCTAGTTTTTTGTTTGGAGGCTTCATCGCACTTTATGTGGCTTGGTTTTTTTACTTATTTAGATTTTACGCTATGCCTTATTTGCTTGGTTACGATGTTTGGGGAATGTTAGCCTTTCCATTAGAGAGCGATTTCTCAAAACAACTTTATCGACTTTTTAATTAACATTTATTTTTTGACAAATTAATTGATTAAAATATAAGTAAATTATGGTTAAACCAATCAAAATATCACCTTCTATTCTTTCTGCCGATTTCAGTAAATTAGGTGAAGAAGTAATTGCGCTTGAGAAAGCAGGCGCTGACTATATTCATATTGATGTCATGGATGGGCATTTTGTTCCAAATTTAACAATTGGCCCAGAAGTAATTAAAAAACTAAGACCACTAACTAAAAAAATATTTGACGTGCATTTAATGATTTCTCCAGTAGACAAATTCATAAAAGATTTTATTAATGCTGGCGCTGACATTATTACTTTCCATCCTGAAGCAACGCCGGATGTTTCTAAAACTATTAATCTAATCAAGGCTGAAAATAAGAAAGTAGGTATATCGTTGAAGCCCAAATCTAAAATAGAATTAATTGAAAAGCACATTGATAAAGTCGATCTTGTTTTAATAATGAGTGTTGAACCTGGCTTTGGTGGTCAAAAATTTATGCCAGAGGTTTTGGAAAAAACTAAAAAAGTTAAAGAAATAATAGATAAAAAAAATTTAAAAACTGAAATAGAAATAGATGGTGGAATAAATTTTGATAACTGTATACTGGCTAAAAAAGCAGGGGCTAATATTCTTGTTTCAGGTTCTACAATATTTAGAGAAAACCAAGGTGACTTAAAAAAAAATATTGGAATTTTAAGAACAAATTAGTAAATGGTAAATTTAAAAAGTATCTATTTTTACTTTTTAGCACTTCAGATAAGCGTAATAAAATCCTTAAAAAAAATTTACTTTACAACAAGTTTTTACAATAAATCTTTAGCATCTAGAACTCCACAACAATTTTATTTTCATCCAAACCCTTTTCTTCTTTCTTTAATAAGCAACTTTAAAAAACACTCATTTAAAATAAGTGAAATTGACCCAAATATTTTTTGGGTAAAACAAAAAAGTTTTCAAAAAGAAAAAGAAATACATACTTTTTTGTGGCTTAATCTAATAGATAGAAAAAATGATGGAAAAGCTATCCAAAAAATAATCAATAGTTGGATGATGAAAAACAAAGGATATAAGAGGAATTTTTGGGAAAGCACTGTGCTTAGTAAAAGAATAATTAGTTGGCTTTTGAATGTAGATATTATTCTTAATAACGAATTATTCGAATTCAAGAGGAATTTTTTAAATAGTATTGTTTCCCAGACTAATCATTTAAAAAAAAATATAAAGTTTGAAAAAGATTACTCTAAAAGAATTCAAATTTTAGCTGCGCTTTTATTATCTGGATTGGTTTTTAAAGAATATGTAGAAAACTATAAGATTGGTATTAAAGAATTAGAAAAATTAATAAAAAAATGCTTTGATCAAGATGGCTTTCCCTATACAAGAAATCCAAATGATCTTATTTTTTTTGCTAAATATTTAATCCTTTGCAAAGAATGTATTAGAGATGCACAACAATATGTGCCTGAATTCTTAGAAGAAATAATTAAAAAAAATTTAAAATGTATTAAGTTTATTTTAACTCCCAATGACCAGGTGCCATTGTTTAATGGGGGAACCGAAGAAAATCTAAAAGACTTTAATAAATTTGTTAATAATTTTGAGCATATTTCAACTGAAAAGAAAAATATTATAGGCGGGATACAAAAATTAAAATCTAAAAATAGTTTTATTTATTTTGATGTAGGAGCTCCTCCAAATAAAGAGTTTTCTAAAAGTTATCAATCAGGTCCATTGTCTTTTGAATACTATTTAGATGATAAAAAAATTATTACAAATTGTGGTTTCGGAAGTAATATATCTGCAAAAGCAGAACTATTAAGTCGACTAACCTCAGCTCAGTCAACTTTAACTATTAATGATACATCTGTTACAAAATTTGAAAGAAATAAACTTATTAATAAAATATTTGGCAATTCAATAAAAAATATTTTTAAAATATCAAATTTAAATTTTTCAGAAGACAAAAACAAAATTGAAACTAACGCTACACATAATGGTTATGAAAAAGAATATGGCTGTATCTACAAGAGAGAAATATCAATCGATAAGTTTACAGGTAACATATCCGGCTTGGATGAAATAATAAAAAAAGTAAACAGTAAATCTATCAACTATAATCTTAGATTTCATCTATATCCAGGTGTGACTGCTGTAAAAACGATAGGTGGTAATGGTGTCTTAATTCAAATAACAAAAAATAGATCATTAATCTTCACAATTAAAGATGAAAAAATTAAATTAGAAAAAAGTATATTTCTAGGGGGAAAAAAAATATTAGATAACACTTGTATTACAATATCCGGTAATCTAATTAATAAAAATAAAATTATTCAATGGGAAATAAGAAAAAAAATTTAATGATGAAAAGACAAATTAAAAACGCCCTTATCTCAGTTTCTGACAAAGATCAGCTAATATCTTTGCTCAAAATTCTTAAAAAATATAAAATTAATATCATAAGCTCGGGCGGAACTTTCAAAGCTATTAAAAAGTTGAAATTTAAATGTAAAGAGATTTCTGAATTTACTAACTTTGAAGAAATGCTTGATGGTAGAGTGAAAACATTACATCCAAAAATTCACTCCGGTATTTTATTTAAACGTTCAAACAATAAACATAAATTACAAATGAAAAAAAATAAATTTGAGTCGATAGACTTAGTAATAGTAAATTTCTACCCTTTTGAAGAAACTATTAAAAAAACTGTAAATAACAAAAAAATAGTTGAAAATATAGATATCGGGGGACCTTCAATGGTAAGAGCTGCGGCTAAAAATTATACTGATGTAACTATTTTGACAAATAAAAATCAGTATCCGGAATTTATAAAAGAAATGAATAGAAATAAAGGGAAGACGAATTTAAATTTTAGAGAAAAAATGGCTAATGAAGCCTTTAACTTAACAGCGTATTATGACTCTATTGTTTCCGAGTGGTTTAATCAAAAGCGCGGTATTAAATTTCCAGATAAAAAGACTTTTTTTGGAAAAAAATTAACTAATTTAAGATATGGTGAAAATCCTCACCAAAATAGTTCTATTTATACATATGGATTAAAAAATAATAAATTAGGAATAAATAAAATAAGCGGTAAAGATTTAAGTTATAATAATTATAATGACATGTTTGCTGGTCTTGAAATATTATTTTCGGAAAAAAAATTGCCTACGACTGTCATAATAAAACATGCAAACCCCTCTGGAGTATCATCTAACAAATCTCCAATTAAATCCTTTCAAAACTCGCTTGCTAGTGACCCTGTAAGTGCTTTTGGAGGTATTGTAGCGTGCAATTTCAGAATTACTCAAGAATTAGCTATAGAGATAAGCAAAACATTTTTTGAAGTAATAATGGCTAAAGGTTTTGATAGGAGGGCATTAAGAATATTTAAAAAGAAAAAAAACATGAGAGTAATTGATATTTCTAAATTAAAAAAAAATAACAATTTATCTATTAAAAACTTTGATAATACTTTCCTTTTGCAAGACAAAGATACAATTATTTACAATCAAAAAAAATTAAGATTTGTTACAAAAATTAAACCTAGTGCCACAGAAATAAAACAAATAGAATTTGCTTTTAAAGTGTGCAAATTTGTTAAATCAAATGCTATTGTTATCGTCAAAGATTACTCAACTATTGGAATAGGAGCCGGCCAGCAAAATAGGTTGGACAGTTGTAGAATTGCCACCCAAAAAGCTAAAAAATTTCAACCTAGAAAGTTATTAAATTCTATTGCCGCCTCTGACGCTTTTTTCCCCTTCACAGATGGTGTCAAAAGTTTAATTAATTCTGGAGTCAAAATTATCGTTCAGCCCGGAGGATCAATAAGAGATAAAGAAGTAATTGCCTTTGCAAATAAAGCAAAAATAAAAATGGTCTTCACTGGTATTAGGCACTTTAACCATTAATTAAAGTCTATCAATTTTAGCAGCTAGAATAAAATCACTCTCTGCCAATCCTTTTATAGCATGAGTAAATATCTTTATTTTACAATAACCCCATCCAAAAGAAATATCTGGATGATGTCCTTCCTGCTCGGCAAGTTCTCCAACTTTATTAATAAAATTTTGACTTTCTATAAAATTTACAAATTTGAAATCTTTTATTAAATAATAATTCTTATCATTATCATCTTTAACGTCCCATCCATCCACTTTTTTTAAGTATTTATGTATTTCGTTTGTGTCGAATGCTGGAACAGACCCATCGCAGGCAACGCATTTTTTTTTATGTAAATCGCTCATTTATTTATAATATTTTATTTTTAAAAATATTAGTATAAGCTAAAAAATACATATATGTTTATAAATAAAAGATATAATGACCTAAAAAAGGTCGCAGCTGAAAATAGCTCAAATTATTTAAATGCGAAACCTTTTCCTAACATAGTTTTTGACAATTTTTTTAATGAGGAGATTCTAGAAAAGATTCTCAACGACTTTCCAAAAAATATTAAAGATATAGGTAATGAGTTTAATAACAAAGCCGAAAAGAAACTCAGTTTAAACACTGCTGAAAAATTTTCTGAGTTAACGAACAACTTTATTAATTATCTTAACTCAGAACCTTTCGTAAAATTTCTAAATACTATTACTGGCATTAATGAAACGTTAATTACCGATCCTTATTTAATTGGTGGTGGTCTTCATGAGTTAAAAAATGATGGATACTTAAATATTCATGCAGATTTCAATCAGCATCCTAAAATGAAATTGGATAGAAGGCTTAATATTCTTATTTATCTTAATCACGATTGGGTAGACAAAAATGGTGGACATTTAGAACTGTGGGACAAAGAAATGAAAAAATGTGAAAAAAAAATACTTCCAATTTTTAATAGAATGGTAATTTTCAGCACTACTGATTATTCTTATCATGGAAACCCCAACAAAGTTAAAGTCGATAGAAATGACTCTAGAAAATCAATAGCATTATATTATTATTCAAATGGAAGACCAGCTTCTGAAAAAAGTCTTGGCTTACACTCAACTATCTTCAGAAAAAGACCCGAGACAAATGATGTCGATGGTAATCTTGTATATAAAAAAATAATTGGAAAATTTTATTACAAGTCAAAAGGTAAAGTATAAATTACTTTTTGGAGCGGGCAAAGGGACTTGAACCCTCGACCTTCTCGTTGGCAACGAGACGCTCTACCACTGAGCTATGCCCGCGTTTAAAAGATTATAACTAGACAAATTTTTTAAAACAAGCAATATTAAAAAATGCAAATTATTGACTGTTTCATGTATTTTGATGAAGATCTAATTCTAGATTTGAGATTAAACACGTTATTTAATCATGTTGATAAATTTATTATCTGCGAGGCAACTTTAGATCATGCTGGAAACAAAAAAAAATTAAATTTTGATATAAAAAAATTCAAAAAATTTGAAAACAAAATTAATTATATTGTAATTGATGATCTTCCAAAAAAAGTAGAGAATTTCAAAAAAAATTGGCACACAGCTCACTACAGGGATCAATTTCAAAGAAATGCACTATCAAGAGGAATTAAAAATTGTTCAGATAATGATTTAATATTGATTTCAGATGTTGATGAAATACCTAATCCATCGAAAATTATAGAATTTAATAAAAATAGTAAATATGCCTGTTTTATTCAAAAAAATTTTTCATTAAAATTAAACTTGCTTAATGAAACTGAGCCTAACTGGTTTGGAACACGAATGTGCAGAAAAAAAGATTTAAAATCACCACAATGGTTAAGAGATATAAAAGCAAGAAATAGACCTTTTTATAAATTTTTTAAACCAAGATTTGACCAATTTATTAAGGATGGTGGTTGGCATTTTAGTTCCGTTAAAAGTGCAGAGGATATATTTAAAAAACTAAATTCTTATGCCGAACAGCAGTGGAATAACTCTAAATTTAAAAATATGGAAGTAATACAAAGAAAAATAAAAAATAAAGAAGACTTGTTTGATAGAGAACATAAATTTAAGGTAATAAGTATTGACTCAAGTTTTCCAGATTATATTTTTAAGAATATGAATAAATTTAAAGATTTTATTTATTCGAAGTAAATATTAATATAGCACATTATGAAAAAAAAATTTCCAGACCAAATTCCAATTTTTCCTCTGTCGGGAGTAATATATTTTCCAA
>CACCPR010000015.1 GCA_902548045.1 uncultured Pelagibacteraceae bacterium | reverse complement strand
AGGATTTAGATTTTTTTTAGTATCGTATTTTACAAATATTTTTGGAAAAAAATTTGGATACTTTATTGAAAAAAAAGGAGCACTTTGGTTTACTTTAGCAGGTATCTTTATTGTAATTCTAGCTATCGTCTTGTATATAATTTTCAAATAATGTTGAATAAAAACAGATTTATATTAAATGGTATTTTAGTTTTAAGCATTGTATCTTTATCTACAGCCTATTTCATTCAATATATTTTAGGTCATAAACCATGCAATTTGTGCTTGATAGAGAGAATTCCTTATATAGCCTCAGTTATACTCATCGCGCTAGTATTTATCATTAATAAATTTGAGAAGTTGATATCTGTATTGATATTATTATTCTTCATATTTGGTGCAGCCGTATCCTTCTATCATGTAGGAATAGAGCAAGGTTTCTTTAGTGAGTCTTTATTGTGTAATATAACAATTGGTGGTGAAAACTTGACTAAAGAAGATCTACTGAAACAGCTTCAAAACTCCACTCCCATAAGCTGCAAAGACGTTACTTTTAGATTTTTAGGTCTATCACTTGCTACAATAAATACAGTTCTATCAATTATACTATGTGGTATCATGATTAAAGTATTCAAGAATTATGGAAAAAACGAATAAAAAAACTTTAGAAGAGATAATTAGGGTAGATCATGCTGGAGAACGTGGAGCTATTAAAATTTATGAAGGTCAATTACTCGCATTAAAAACTTTTAAACAAAATGAATATCTAAAAAGAAAAATTGAAGAAATGAAAGAACATGAAAGAGAACATTACGAATATTTTGATAATGAAATAAAAAAAAGAAATATTAAACCAACAAAATTATTACCTCTTTGGGACTTAATGGGTGTTACTCTTGGTTTTGGAACTGCTATGCTAGGTGAAAAAGCTGCTATGCTTTGTACTGCATCGGTTGAAGAAGTAATTGATGACCATTATAAAAACCAAACTTTTAAATTGGGTGACGATGAAAAAAAATTAAAAGAAAAAATTGTTAAATTCAGACAAGACGAGTTAGATCACAAAGATATAGCTTACGAACACGGTGCTACAAAAAAAGGTCTTTTTAGTGTTCTTGATAAAGTAATCAAAACATCTTCTAGAATAGCTATTACAATCTCAGAAAAGATTTAATTAAGGCTCTAATTCAATATCCCAATATAAATAATCCATCCAGCTTTCATGTAGAAAGTTTGGAGGAAAATTTCTTCCATTTCTATGAAGGTCTTCAACAGTTGGAGCGTATGGTTTGTTTGTTAACTTTAAATCACAATCACCATATAATTTTCCACCTTTTTTAACATTGCAACTTGAACATGCTGTTACAACATTGTTCCAATCGGTAAGACCACCTTTAGATTTTGGTAACAGATGATCAAAAGTTAGGTCCTTTTTGTCTCCACAATATTGACAAGCAAATTTATCTCTCAAAAAAACGTTAAATCGAGTAAAGTTTGGATTTTTTGAAGGTTGAATAAAATTTTTTAAAGCTATAACACTTGGCAAATTCATTTCAAAAGACGGACTTCTTATTTTTCTTTTATAATTTGAAACTATGCTTACCCGATCTAAAAAAACTGACTTTACAGCATCTTGCCAACACCAAATGGATAAAGGGTAGTAACTTAAAGGTCTAAAGTCAGCGTTAAGAACAAGTGCTGGACATTTTTCCAAAGGAACTTTATCGACAGAAGATATAATCATAACTAAAGCTAACTGATACAAAAAAGATTATCAAGTTATAATTATGTTACAGGTTAAAACCTCTTTAATTAAAATGTTTTTTTATAAATTGAAGCCCTAAACTGGAACCTTCTGTAGGTATCCGGTGTTCACAGTTTTTAAATATCCTAGATACTATAGGATAATTATTTTTTCCAAAAAAGTCTTTTGCCTCTAGAAATGCATCAATCGTAACAACTTGATCTAAATCGCCATGCATCAATATAATATTTGGTCTAGAATTTATATTTTTACATAAATGATCAGTGTTAATAATTTTTCCTGAATATCCTATAATTGAATTAATTTTGTCTTTTCTTTTAATGCCAGTTTGTAATATCAACATACATCCTTGACTAAAACCGCACAGTGAAATTTGTTCAGTTTTTAAATTATTTTTATCTTTTACTTCTTCAATAAGATTATTTAATTTTTTTTCTGCAATTAAAGACTTGGATAAAATTTGTTCAGAGGTTTGATCCATTAAATCAAACCATTGAAAACCAGTTGGACTAGCTGCACATCTCTCTGGAGCATCAGGACAAATAAATATAGTATCTGGTAAATGTGCTCGCCAGTAACTTGCAAGTATTGATATATCTTTTCCATCACCTCCATATCCGTGGCAAAGTATTACTGCATTTTTTGGTTTTTTTTTAGATAGAGGCTCTAAAATAATTGTATTTAATGTGTAGGTCATATAGATAAATTATTTATGACAGAATTTTTATTTAATTTTATCGGGTTTACTCTTCTTGGAGCTGTAGCCATAGTTTTAATTATGGGTATTTATACTTTATTTAAAGGTGGAAACACTAGTAAAAAATATTCCAATAAATTAATGCAACTTAGGGTACTTTTACAATTTATAGCGATAATAGTCTTAGTTTTGATGGCTTATTTTTTAAAAAATTAAATATATTGTTTTAAAAGTTTGATAAACTTTTTATCTGTAAAGTCTATTTCTCCGACTATTCTTCCGAACTCTTTTCCATCTTTATCGATAAGTATACTTGTGGGCAGCCCTCTCATTTTAAATTGTTTGACCAATTTTAATTCTGGATCAAAATATATATCTAAGCTTAAAACACCAATAAATTTGAAAAAGTCCTGGGCTTTTAGTTTGTTGGGTTTTTCCATATTAATTGCGTATACTTTGATTTCAGGATATTTGTGAGTTAGTTTTTCGAGTGAAGGCATTTCTCTTCTACAAGGAGCACACCAAGTTGCCCAAAAATTTAGTATCATGATATTGCCTTTTTTATTAGATAGATCAACGTCTTGAAGATTTAAATCTTTAAATTTAAGTTTGTTGATTGTTTTCGGTTTTTCGTAAATTACTATATTTTTTGAAAAATCATTGTCAGCAAAAACGTTTTTGCTGATTAAAAATACAAATATTATGTGAATATAGATTTTAAAAGATTTACTAATTTTCATATTAATTTAAATTGAAAATAACATAGTTTATGACAAATAAAAATAAGACAGTTTGGTCAGGTAGATTTAAAAGCTCAACTTCTAAATCATTTCAAAGAATTGGGGCTTCGATTAACGTAGATAAAAGACTCTACGAACAAGATATTTTTGCCTCACAAATTCATACTCAAATGTTAATTAAAAAAAAAATTATACCTGCTAAAGAGGGTAAAAAAATACTCAAAGGATTAGAAAAAATTAAAGGACAGATAAAAAAAGGCAAATTTATTTTTAAAGAAAAATTTGAAGATATCCATTTAAATATTGAAAAGAAATTATACGAAATAATCGGTAGCTCAGCAGGTTATATGCACACCGCTAGATCAAGAAATGATCAAGTTGTTACTGATTTTAAGCTTTGGGTAAAAGACTCATCACTTATTTTGATTGGAAAATTAAACTCTTTAATGAAAAATATTGTAAATAAAGCAGACAAAAATGTTAGTACTGTAATGCCTGGTTTTACTCATCTCAAAAATGCTCAGCCAGTTTCTTTTGCCCATTATCTTTTGGCTTATTATGAAATGTTAAAAAGAGACAAAAAAAGATTTCAAAATAATTTAGAATTAATTGATGAGTCGCCCCTTGGAGCCGCAGCTCTTTCAGGGACTTCTTATAATATAGATAGAAGTTTTACATCTAAAAAATTAGGTTTTAAAAAGCCAACGGATAATTCGATTGATACAGTTTCTGATAGGGATTTTGCTATAGATTTTCTTTACGCTTGTGCTGTATGCGCAATGCATCTATCGAGATTGGCTGAAGACTTCATAATATTAAATTCAGATGCTTATCAACTAATCAGCTTCAATGATGAAATGTTAACCGGTTCTTCTATCATGCCACAAAAAAAGAACCCTGACCCTGCAGAACTTATTAGAGGTAGAACTGGAATTAATTATGGAAAATTAAATTCTATTTTAACAATTATGAAAGGACTTCCAATTTCATATTTTAAAGATTTACAAGACGACAAAGCGTTGGTATTTGATGGATTTGATACTTTAAAAGATACTTTAATTATGAGCAATGAATTAATCAAAAATGTTAATCCAAATAAAACTAGAATGTCTAATATGGCAAAGACTGGATATACAACAGCAACAGATTTTGCGGACCACCTGGTGAAAGATGAAAAATTATCTTTTAGAGAAGCTTATAAAATATCCTCAAAAATCGTTAGTTATGCAGAAAAAAATAAAAAAAATTTAGACGAGTTAACTTTGAACGAAATTAAAAAGTTTTATAAACATCTAAGTAATAATGTTTTAAAAATTTTTAATGTAAAAAACTCTATGAATTCAAAAAATTCTTATGGAGGAACATCTGAAAAAAATATAAAAAAAATGATAAGAAAATATAAAAAGGAACTTAAATGAAATTTATGGTTACTATTATAATATTAATATTTATATTAGGATCTTGCGGAAAAAAATCAGAACCACAATACCAGGGATCAATTAATAATTTTACTAAAATAATTTAATATATGTCTTACATAAGATATAAAAATAATAATCTATTTGTGGAGAGTGTTTCTGTAAGAAATTTAACTTCAAAAATGAGTACACCATTTTATCTATATTCCGAAGGCAATATTGTTGAAAACTATAGATCATTTTTGAGTAATTTCAAAAAATCTAAACCATTAATTTGTTTTTCAGTTAAAGCGAATTCAAATATTCAAATTTTAAAAGTTTTAAGAAAAATGGGATCAGGCGCAGATGTAGTCTCAGGAGGAGAATTACTCAAAGCTATTAAATCTGGTATAAAACCGAATAAAATTGTTTTCTCTGGTGTTGGCAAAACACAAGATGAGATAAAATTAGCGATTAAAAAAAATATTTTATTAATTAACGTGGAGTCGGAGAACGAAGCTATATTAATAAATAAAATTGCGGGTAACTTAAAAAAAAAGATTGCCATTGGTATTAGACTAAATCCTGATATTAATGCTCCAACTCATAAAAAAATTTCTACAGGTAAAGCTGAGGATAAATTTGGTCTTTCAAAAAAAAATTTAATTTCATTTTGTCTTAATATAAAAAAATTTAAAAATTTGAAGCTCAGCGCAATAAGTGTACATATTGGGAGTCAAATACTAAGTGAAAATCCTTTTAAAAAAACTTTAAAAGTTTTAGAGGAAATAATCACAAAAACTAAAATTTACTTCAAGTTTGTAGATTTAGGTGGTGGATTTGGTATTGCTTATAAAAAAAGTGATAGAAAAATAAAACTTAAAAACTATTCAAATTTAGTGGAAAAATTTAGAAAAAAATATAATTGCAATATTATATTTGAACCAGGACGAGCAATTGTAGGTAATGCAGCTATTTTAGTTGCAAAAGTTCAATATTTAAAAAAAGGTTCCAATAAAACATTTGCAATTTTAAATGCTGGCATGAATGATTTTATGAGAACTGCACTTTATGATGCTGTTCATAATATAATTCCAGTAATAAAGAATGGTAAAAAAAATAAAGGGCCTCTAGAATTTGTCGGCCCAATATGTGAAACTACATGCAAATTTATCAAATATAATAAATATCAAAAACTTAATCAATCTGATTATGTAGCTATCTCAGATACTGGAGCTTATGGTGCTTCTTTGTCTTCAAACTATAATACTAAACCTTTAATAGCTGAGATAATAATAAACAAATCCAAAGCCAGAATAATTAGAAAAAAACAGGATATAAAAAGTTTGCTCAACCAATAATGCAATTTATAAGATCAGTCTTATTTACAATATTATTTTATTTAACCTTAATATTAGTTTTTGTAATAGCCATACCAACATTAATTTTACCAAGTAAAGTGACTTTAATCTGTGGTAAAATATTGGCTTATATAATTATATTTTTATTAAGGTTTATATTGGGAGTTAAAGTTACATTTTCTGGAATAGAAAATTTAAAAAAAAATGAAAGATTTTTCGTTGCAAGTGCACATCAATCTTTACTTGAAACGTTTATACTACAAGCTCCTTTACAATATCCTATTTTTATTCTTAAAAAGGAGCTGTTAAAAATTCCTTTATTTGGTTGGTATTTAAAAAAAATTGGTTCAATTGATATTATAAGAGACACCACTACAAAAGATAATTTAAATTTTTTTAATAAAATAAAAAATAATATTGAAATTAGTAAAAGACCTTTATTAATTTTTCCTCAAGGAACAAGAGTACAATTTGGTGAACGATTACCATTTAAAAAGGGCGCAGGTAGAATTTATGAAGCATTAAATTTGCCTTGCGTTCCTGTTGCATTAAATACTGGTAAAGTTTGGCCAAAAAATAGTTTTATAAAACATAATCACGACATTAAAATATGTTTCTTAGAACCTATTGAACCTGGAAAAGATAAAAATAATTTTATAAATGATTTAGAAAGAAAAATTTATTCTTCTATTGATAATTTAAGTTAATTTTTTTTTCTTCCAAAGTCAGGGGTCTCAACGTCCTGACCAGCTTTAATAATTTCTCTTCTAATATTCTTTGTAGATGCAAAAATTTTTAAAAGTTTATCACCATTTTTTTCAGTAATAGCTTTTTTAAAATCATCAATGTTTTTAGAAAATTCATTTAAAATTTTTAAGATATTTTCACTATTATCAATAAAAATATCCCTCCACATTAAAGGATCAGAGGATGCAATACGAGTGAAGTCTCTTAAACCTCCGGCGCTATATTTAATAATTTCATCTCTAAATTTATTGTCAGAATTTATAGCGGTCATTACAATGTTATAAGCAACAGCATGGGGTAAATGACTTGTCAGCGCAAGTATGTGATCGTGTTCATCAATGCTCATTAATTTTACCTTACTGCCTAAAAATTCCCAGAATTTTTTTAATTTTTCGACTGTATCTTTGTTTGAGTTTTTGCTGTTGCAAATAATTGTCCATCTATTCTTAAACAAATCTTTAAAACCAGCAGATGGGCCACTTTCCTCTGTTCCTGCAATAGGATGAGATGCTATCCAAGAAACATTTGTTAAATTAAAATTTTCAAATATTCGATTGACTTCTTTTTTTACTGATCCAGTATCGGTTATAATTAATCCTTTCTTAAAATGATCTTTCCCCGCTAATAATATCTCTTTATAAGAACTTAAAGGTACACATAAAATTACAAGATCTGCATCTTTTAACGCTGAATGAATATCTTTTGAAATATTATCACATAAATTTTCTTTTTTAATAACATCGATTACATTTTTAGCTTTGTCATAAACTGTTACCGTTTTGCTAATTTGATTTTCATTTATGTTTCTTAAAATTGAAGAGCCAATTAAACCACAGCCAATAATACTTATCTTTTCGAACATTAAATTATTTTCCTCAATATATTTAAAAATTTTTTATTCTCATCATTAGTTCCGATAGTGATCCTCAATGAATTGTTAATTTTGTAAACATTCATTTTTCTTACCAAAATTCCTGCTTTTGCTAACTTAAAAAATAGTTTTTTAGCATTAATCTTTATTTTATTACAATTAATTAGTAAAAAATTAGCACTACTCATATTTGTTTCAATTCTTAAATTTTTAAAATTTTTATAAAATATTTTTGACCATTTTCTTACGTGTTTTATTTCTTTATTTAACCATTTTGTATCTTTGATAGACTCTACTGCAGCAAATAATCCAGCCCTGTTAATGTTAAAAGGTGGTTTTATTTGATTTAAAACATAAATCAGATTTTTGGGACCATGAGCCCAACCAACCCTTAGACCTGCAAGGCCATAAATTTTAGAAAACGTTCTAGTTACTATAACGTTTTTAGATTTAGAAAATAATTTTAATCCAGAAGAGTAATTTTTGTTTTCGACATATTCGAAGTATGCATCATCGAGGACTAATAAAATGTTACTCCTTAATTTTCTTCTAAGTCTCAATAATTCTATTCTACTAACTAATGTTCCAGTAGGATTGTTTGGATTCGCTAAAAAGACAATTTTTGTTTTTCTTGTAACTTTTGAGAGAATATTTTCTACAGAAACAGTGAAGTTTTTTTCTTTAGCATACTTTATTTTTGCACCGTAGATTTTGCTATAAATTCTGTAAATTATAAAACTAAACTCAGGCACTATGACTTGATCATTTTTTTTTAGAAAAGCTTTGCAAATTAATTCAAAAATCTGATCAGAGCCTGAGCCAAGAATTATTTTATTGGGATCGAGCTTAAATTTTTTAGCCAAAATATTCTTTAAAATAACTCCTTCAGAATCAGGATATCTTTTTAAATTTTTTGAAACTTTATTAAATTCTTTAATTGCTTTTGGACTAGGTCCGAGCGCTGATTCATTGGCAGAAAGTTTGATTTGAATAGCTTTTTTCTTAAATAAACTCAAACCTGCAACGTATTTTTCAGCGTTAATTTTATTTGGCTTTGGAAAATTCATCTTTAAATAATTAATATATAAAAAGCTTAAGTAATGCTAGTTTCATTACATATGAATTTGACAAGTTTACGACTATTTAGTATTAATTTCAGCAAGGCGCCGATTTAACCAAATTGCAGGCGCTTTATAAATTTAGCTAAATAGGAGATAGCCCAGTTTAGCTGGGCTTTTTTTTTGGATGAATAGTAATTTTGAGAATATTAAAAAAATAGATGTCACTAAACCACTTAAATTAGATTGTGGTGAGACTATTAATAACTTTCCGCTAGCTTACCAAACCTACGGAAAATTGAACTCTAATAAAGATAATGCCATTCTTGTTTTCCATGCTTTAACTGGAGATCAATTTGTTACGGGCACTAATCCAATTACAAATAAAGAAGGTTGGTGGGTTACGGCTGTAGGTCCTGGCAAAGCAATAGATACTAATAAATATTTTGTAATTTGTGCTAATGTGATTGGAGGCTGCATGGGTTCCTTAGGGCCTAAAAATATTAATCCAAAAACAAAACAACCTTATGGGTTAGAATTTCCAGTTATTACAATCAGAGATATGATCAGAGCGCAAGAATCTTTGCTTGATCATCTTGGTATTAAAAAACTTCTTTGTGCTACTGGAGGTTCTATGGGAGGAATGCAACTATTACAATTTTGTGCTACATTTCCAGAAAAAACTTTCTCTGCTATTCCGATAGCTTGTAGCTCTAGTCATAGCGCTCAAAATATTGCACTAAACGAATTAGCGCGGCAAGCTATTATGTCTGATCCAGTATGGGACAATGGAAAATATCTTTTAAAAAATGCTCAACCAAAAAACGGGTTAGCTGTTGCTAGAATGGTTGGTCATATTAGTTATTTATCAGAGAAAGGTATGCAAGAAAAATTTGGAAGAAAACTCCAAGAAAAAGCTGATTATGAATTTAGTTTCAACGCTGACTTTCAAGTTGAAAGTTATTTGAGACATCAAGGATATTCTTTTGTAGATCGGTTTGATGCTAATTCAATTCTTTATATAACTAGAGCTATGGATTATTTTGATCTATCAAAACAATTTAAAGGAGGTTTAGTAGAGGCTTTTAAAAACTTAAAGACAAAATTTTTAGTAATGTCGTTTTCTTCTGACTGGCTTTATACAACAAAAGAAAATAAAGATATAGTTATTGCCCTTAATTCCTCAGGTGCAGACGTTTCATATTCAGAAATAATTACAGATAAAGGCCATGACTCTTTTTTACTTAATGAACCAGAATTTTTAAAAACTTTAAAAAGTTTTTTAGATTCTATGTATGAAAAATTTAAAAATGAAAAAAGAATTTAAAGTAATAGCAGATTTGTTACCTATGAATACCAGAGTATTAGATGTTGGATGTGGGGACGGTTCCTTAATGAGTTTACTACAAGAAGAAAAAAATATTGAAGTTCGAGGATTGGAGCTAAACAAAGACAATGTTCAAAAGTGTATTCTCAAAGGGTTGCCGGTAATACAAGGAGATGCTGAAACTGAACTACACCAATTTCCTGAACAATCTTTTGATTATGTTGTTTTAAGTCAAACCTTACAAGCTTTTTATGATCCTGATAAAGTTTTAAAGGAACTTTTAAGGATAGGAAAATCAGTAATAGTTTCGATACCTAATTTTGGTTATTGGAAAGTTAGAACAAAGCTTTTATTTTTTGGCAAAATGCCAGTTACTAAAACCTTACCTAACACATGGTATAACACACCAAATTTACACATGTGTACGATAAAAGATCTTTTTCACTTTTGTGATGAAAAAAATTTACAAATTAAAAAAGTTATCGGTGTTAATGAAGATAAAACTTCTTTAATTAAAAAAAGTAATTTAGAAATTAAAAATCTCTTTTCAAAACTTGGAATTTTTTTGATCGGGTAAAATGAAAATAGAAATAATTTCATGTTTAAATGATAACTATAGTTACTTAATCTTTGATAAAGAGGGAAATACTGTTTCAGTTATTGACCCTTCAGACTTTAATGCTTGTGATAAAATAATAAAAAAATACAAAAAATTAGATTATGTTTTAAATACTCATCATCATTTTGATCATGTAGATGGAAATTTAAAACTTAAAGATAAATATAACTCTAAGATTATAGGATTTGAAAAAGACAAAGATAGAATTCCAGGTATTGATATAACTTTAAATGATAAGCAAGAATTCAAAATTGGTAATTTAAAGTTTACGGTAATCTTTGTTCCAGGACATACTAAAGGTCATATCGCCTTTTATTTTGAAAAAGAAAAAGTTCTTTTTTCAGGTGATACTTTGTTTTCTTTAGGATGTGGTAGAATATTTGAAGGAACTCATAAAGAAATGTTAGACTCTTTGAATAAACTTAAAAAACTATCACCTGAAACAAAAGTTTATTGTGGTCACGAGTATACCAAAAAAAATTTAGATTTTTGTATTAAATATGATCCGAACAATCATTTTTTGAAAAAAAAAGTAAATTCTATTAATTCGAAATTAAAAAATAAATTACCTACTATTCCGACAACTATAGGGGATGAGATAAAAACAAATATTTTTTTAAGATGTGATGATAAAGGCCTTAAACAAGCTTTAAATCTTAATGACTCCTCTGAACAGGAATTATTTACAAAATTACGCGATTTAAAAGACGCTTTTTAGCTTCAATAATCTTGACTTGATATTTTTGAGAGATATATTGCGTGGAAACTATAGAAAATATTTTTATGTCATTTGCGATAATTGAAACTGGTGGGAAACAATACAAAGTTTCTGCAAGTAAAATTTTAGAAATTGAAAAACTTAATGCCAAAGTAGGTGAAACTATTAAATTTAAAAATGTTTTGCTTTTAAACAATAGTACAAGCACTGAGATTGGTAATCCAAATATTGAAGGCGCTACGGTAGAAGCTAAACTTTTAGATAATGTTAAAGACAGAACAGTGCTGGTTTTTCATAAGAGAAGAAGAAAACATTCTAGAAA
>CACCPR010000014.1 GCA_902548045.1 uncultured Pelagibacteraceae bacterium | reverse complement strand
TTAAACTTTTTTGAATTTCTGAATTTTTTAAAAAAAATAAATTTTCATTATAAAGATAATTTAATTTTTTTTTGATTATTTCTTTATCTAAAATTAAGCTATTCTCTACTATAATTTTCCTAATATTTAAATTTTGGTTTATATTAATATTAAAATTTGGAATGTAAGTTGTAAAAAGAATTAAAAGAATTATTAACCCAAAAATTGGTTTTCTCATCTATTTATGCTGGCGTTTAATAAAATTTTTTCAACCAATTTTTCAAATTTTATACCTTTGTAATTAGCAATCTCTGGGACCAATGATAAACTTGTCATGCCTGGTTGTGTATTAAGTTCTAGAAGATAAAATTGATTTTTAAAAAATTTGAAATCTGATCGAGTAACTCCTTTACAGCCTAAAACTTTATGAGCTTTTTTTGCTATTTTTAGGACTTCTAAGTACTTAGTTTTTTTTATTAGAGCTGGCATTATGTGTTTAGTTTTAGCTGCTTTAGAATATTTAGCCTTATAGTCGTAGAACTTCCTCTTTGGTCTAAGCTCTATAGCTCCTAATGGTTTTCCATTTAAAATGGCAACTTGAATTTCTTGACCATCTATGAATGGCTCAAATATTAATTCAGAATATTTTTTAAAAAGAGAACTAGTGGACTTATAAAGAGTTTTTACATTTTTACATATTTTAACTCCAATACTTGAGCCTTCATTGACTGGTTTAACAACAATTGGAAATTTAATTTTTTTTATTTTAATACTTTTGTTTAAATTACTTCTATTGAACTCATTTTTAATAAAACTAAAGTATTTAGGTGACTTTATTTTATTTTTTTTAAAAATTTCTTTTGATATTATTTTATTCATGGCGTTATGAGAGCTTATAACTCCTGAATGAGTATAAGGAATCTTTAAATACTCAAAATAGCTCTGTGCTACACCATCCTCCCCGTCTTTCCCGTGAAGTGCGTTAAAAACTTTACTTACTTTGTTTTTATCGATTAAATTTAATGGTTTTTTTTTTGGATCAAAGGTTGATGTTTTATAACCTAATTTTTTTAATGCTTTTAAGCAAGCTTTTCCTGTTTCTAAACTGACCTTTCTTTCACCTGAAGTGCCCCCTAAAACTATTAAAACTTTTTTTTTATTCATTACCAATAATTTTTATTTCCAACTCAAGTTCTTCTCCAGTTTTTGTATACACCTCTCTCTTAACTTTATTTATCAATTTTTCTATATCTGAAGCTTTAGCTGATCCATTATTAACAAAAAAATTACAATGCTTTTCAGAAATCTTTGCATCTCCTACATAAAGTTTATCAGAGCCTGTCTCCTTAATTAATATCCAGGCCTTTTGATCTTTTTTATTTTTAAAAGTACTTCCGCCAGTTTTTATTTGGCTTGGTTGTGTTTCTTTCTTTTTTTTTAATAATTCCTCTTGTTTTTTTTCAATAATTTTTGGTGAAGAAACAGTGCCTTTCAAAATAGCAGATAAAATAATATAATTATCAGGTATATTTGTACCTCTATATGAAAATTTTATTTCATTACTATTAATCTCTTTTTCGTTTCCTTGATCATCAATTACTTTAATAGACATTAAAATTTGTGAAATGTCCGAACCATAGCATCCGCTATTCATTATCACTGCTCCACCTATTGATCCTGGGATACATGAAAGAAATTCTAAATCCTTGACTCCATTATCCTTAGCAAAATTCGAGACTTTTTTATCTAATGTGCCAGCGCCTGCTTCAATTTTATCTTTATCTAACAACTTAATGTCTGAAAATTTTGAACCTAACTTTATAACTACACCTTTTACGCCAGAGTCTCTTATCAAAGTGTTCGAGCCTGCACCTAAAATAAATATCTTATAATTATTATCTTTAATTTCTTTTAAAAACTCTTTTAATTGTTGTTTATTTTCTGGTCTGAAAAAAATATCTGCTGGCCCACCTAAATTAAACCAATTATATTTAGATAGGTTTTCTTTAATTATCAAATTCTTTCCAAATTTCTTTTGTAAAAGTTCCATAAAAAATTTATAGATTAAATTTTAGATCTCGTATCCAACGTGAAATAGATCCCGCTCCCATACCAATTATTATCTCATCGCTAATCAGGTTCTTTTTAAAATAATTAGATAATTCTTTTTGATTTTTTACAAGTATTACTTGAGTTTTAGAATTTTTGGAAATTAAATTTGCGAAATTTAAGAGACTAAAATTTGAATTTTTTTTCTCTCCTGCTGCATAAAGAGGGCATATTATTACTAAATCTGATTTAATAAATGATTCTGAAAAGCTTTTTTTAAGCGATATTACCCTAGAATAACGATGAGGCTCAAAAACTGAAATAATTTTTCTATTTTTATAAACATTCTTAACACTGTTTAAAATAGAATTAATTTCTGTTGGGTGATGAGCATAATCATCAAAAAATTCATTTTTATTATTAGTAAAAATTTTAGTCATTCGTCTTTGTACACCAGAAAAGTTTTTTAAAGCTTTTTTAATAATATTTATTTTAACTCCCAAATTAATACAAACTGCAATAGCTGCAGTTGCATTGAGAACATTGTGTTCTCCAATTAATTTAAGATCAATATTTTTAATTGTAGAATTTTTGTTTTGAAAGTTTTTATAATTTAAATCAAAAAAAGAATTTGAAACTTCATACCTAACGTTACTTATTTTATAATTAGCATTTTTACTGAAACCATATGTAAGTATATTTTTATTTTTTATTTTAGGTAAAATTTTTTTTATATTTTTATTATCAATACATATTACTGACTTGCCTATAGGAGGGGTTTTATTAATAAATTGAATAAAAGCATTTTCTAAATTTTTATAATTTTTATAATAATCTACATGCTCATTATCAATGTTTGTGACTATTGAATAATTAATGGGTAATTTCAAAAAGCTACCATCTGACTCGTCTGCCTCTAAAATAGCCCAATCACCTTTTCCTAGTTTGGCGTTACTATTAAAAGAATTTATAACTCCACCGTTTATAATTGTTGGATCTAATTTTTGATCAGATAATATTTTTGCCACTAAAGATGTTGTAGTAGTTTTTCCATGCGAACCAGTAATAATTATATTTTTTTTTAAGGATACTACATAAGCCAATATCTCTGCTCTAGAATATATCGGAATTTTGATTTTTTTTGCATGTTGGATCTCGATATTATTATCTTTTATTGCTGAGGATCTAACTACAATTGTTGCGTTTTTAATATTTTTTTTTTTGTGTTTGATAAAAATTTTAATTCCTGCTTTTGAACAATTTGAGGTATTTTTATTTTTACTCTGATCGCTGCCTTGAATTTTAAAACCCATAGTTTTCATAACATGAGCTAATCCACTCATCCCTATACCTCCAATACCTATAAAATGGATAATTTCTTTTTGTCCTAATCTAATTTTTTTCATTAACTATTATATTCATTTGATTATCAATATTTTCATAAACTATTTTATCGGAAAACTTTTTTTGTTTGTTTTTAATTTTCCCTAACAATGATTTGTCTCTATCAATTTTTTGTATTAACTCAAATAATTCTTCGTTCAAATCTTTCTCTTTTATTAAATAGCTATAACCTTTTTTTTGATAATAAATAGCGTTTTTTAATTGATGATTATCTGCTGAAGTTGGCAGTGGAACAGAAATGAAAGGTATATTTGCATTAATTAATTCTGCTAATACCGAAGATCCTGATCTAGTAATTGCTAAATTAATTTTTGAATAATAATTTGATAGATCGCTATTAAAATTAAAAATTTCAAATTTAATTTTCAAATCTTTGTAGAAAGAAATTAAATTTCTGTTTTGTTCAGGTAAACATTGTTGAAAAATTTCTAAATTTACTTTGTTTTCAATACATTGTTTAAAGATTTCAGGAAGTTTTTCGGCGAATATTTTTGCTGCTTGACTGCCTCCAAGAATTAATATCTTTAATTTATGAGTATCAATATTTGTGTTAGACAGGTCTTTGAGGTTAATTATATCTTTATTTATTATATTGCCTATTTCGCAAATTTTTTTTCTATATTTTTCAGAAATTCCTTCTAGTTCTTTGTGAGAAACAAAAATTTTTTTTGCAAAAGGTAATAAATATTTATTTGCTTTACCAATAAAAAGATTATTCTCGTATATAATAAAAGGGATATTAAGCGCTTTTGCAGCAATACAGACTGGAAAAGAGGAATATCCCCCCATACCAAAAACTATTTCAGGTCTTTTAATTAATAAAAATAAAAATGATCTAAATACAGAATAAAAAATAATTATCGAAGATAAAATTGCTTTAAATACATTATTTTGAAAAATAGTTGCTGATAATATTAAATTAACTTTTATATTATTATTGTTTTTTAAATATTTTAAGCCTCTTTTGTCGCAAGTTAATTCAACATTAATCTTATTATCAAAAAAATGTTTAGCCAAATTAAAAGCTGGCAAAACATGACCTCCAGTGCCTCCAGTTGCGATTATTATTTTTTTATATTTACTATTCATTAGTATCCAATTTAATTTTTGTATAATTTAAAATAATTCCAGCTAGAATGGCGCTGCCAATTAATGAGGACCCTCCATAACTTAAAAAGGGTAATGTCATTCCAGTTGTTGGTAATAAACTTGTATTTACTCCAATATGAATAAAAGTTTGAAAGATAAGTAGAGAAGCTAAACCACACAAAGATAATTTTAAAAATTCATCATTTTTAACAATGCAATTTTTAATAATTCTGAAAGCAATGTATAAAAAAATAGTAATGATCATAACTGATATAATTGAACCGTATTCTTCAGATATAACTGCAATAATGTAATCAGTGTGAGCCTCGGGAACACTATCCTTCAAAATACCTTCACCCATGCCTTGTCCTTTTAAACCACCTTGTTTTATAGCATCTAATGCTTTTGAGGATTGAAAGTTATCTCCTTTACTTGGATCAAAAAATGTAACTAATCGATTAATTATATATCCAAACTTTTCTGGCATCAAAAATAAAAGGCTGCTTATTAGAGCAATAAAGATAAAAAAGAAAGTAAAAATATAAATAAGGTTCACCCCAGAAATAAAAACTGTAGCGATCCAACTTCCAATAAGTAAAACTGATTGTCCAAGATCCGGTTGATCAATTAAGAGAATTAATATTGAGAATAATAAAAGAAAACTAAATAAGTATTTAATTTGAGAATTTTTAATTTTATTGAAAGTCAGTATTTTAACCGTAATTAAAATAAAGAAAGGTTTAAGTAATTCAATAGGTTGTACTCTAAAAAAATACAAATCCAACCATCTTTTTGCTCCCTTTACCTCGATTCCTATTATGGGAACTAAAATTAATAAGATTAAAAAAAACACAAATAATGGGACAATTATTTTTTTTAATAAATTGGTTTCCATAGCTGAAATAAAAATCATTAGGAAAAGAGCTAACATGGTAAAAATTAAGTGTTTTGAAAAAAAGAAATAATATGCTTTATTTATTCTTTCTCCAGCTAAAGAAGAAGTTGAAGAAAATGAAAAAAAAAGTCCTAAAAAAAATAAAAGAAAAAAACCAAAAAGAATATTTTTGTCAATATTTCTCCAATAAGTATTTAGTTCAAATTTAAGTAATCTCTTTAGCATATAATTTAATTATTTTTTTGAATTCATTGCCTCTAATTTCAAAATTTTTATATTGGTCGTAAGAAGCGCTTGCTGGGCTTAATAGAATTGTAACTTCATGATTTGTTTTTAACTGTTTGATATCTTTAAAAATTACAGCTATGGCTTTCTTTAAGTTTTTACATAATTCAATTTTTACTTTTCCCTTTAATTGTTTTTGAAAAAATTTCATATGTTTGCCAATAATATAAGCTTTAGTAATATTTTTTTTTAAATTACCCAACTTAATTTTATCCCCTTTTTTAGGAAGACCTCCAATAATCCAAAAAATATTTTTTCTATTAATTAAAGCAAACTTCGAAGAGTCAAAACTTGTTGCTTTAGAGTCATTTATAAAAACTATATTCTTTTTTTTATAAAATAATTCTTGCCTATGGGGTAAACCTTTAAACGATGATAATGATTTTAAAAAAGATGTTTGATTTATACTAAATATTTTAGATAACGTGTAAACAAAACTCATATTTTCATCATTAACTTTTAATTTTAAATAATTATTTTTTATTCTATCTTTAATTATTGAGTATTTTTTTAAATTTACAATTTTTAATTTACTTTTATATCTTTCTTTAAAAAACTTTTTTATAAGCGTTTTGTTATTTAAAAATGCGAAGTTATTATTATTTTGATTTGCAAAGATTTTAAATTTCGCATTCAAGTAATTTTTAAAGGACCCGTGCCAGTCTAAGTGATCTTTGTTAATATTTAAAATTACAGCTTGATGTGGTTTTATAAATTTCGAGTAAGCTAGTTGGAAAGAAGATGCCTCAATTATTATTAACGGCTTATCTTTTAGATTTAAATCTAAAACCGGTTTACCTATGTTGCCACCAAGTTTTACATTAAAGTTATTTTTTTTAAGAATATGCTCAAGTATTTTACATGTTGAAGATTTGCCATTTGTACCAGTAATAATTATTGTTTTTATTTCTGGGTTAAAAAGATATAAAAGATCAAGGTCTGTAATAATTTTTTGTTTATTTTCAACAAGTTTTTTTTTTAGATGAGCTTTATTTATATTTATTCCAGGACTAAGAATAATATAATCTGAAACATCTAATTGATGTGAAAATATTTTTTCTTGTTCTTTTCTACTGGAATTAATTTTTAAATATGATCTGGATACTTTGTAATCATCCCAAACATAAAAACCAGTGAAACCTTTCCGATTTAAATAGTTAACAACTGAAATACCTGTTTTTCCAAGACCATAAACGCAAAGAGTTATTTCATCTTTTAATGATGGTTCTTCCATAAATTATCTTAGTTTTAAAGTAGCTAATCCAACCAAAGCTAGTATTATTGCAATTATCCAAAATCTAATAACTATTGTTGACTCAGCCCAGCCCTTTTGTTCAAAATGATGATGAATTGGTGCCATTTTGAAAATTCTTTTACCAGTAAGTTTGAATGAAATAACTTGAATGATTACCGAAACAGTTTCAAGGACAAACAAACCTCCTATTATTGCAAGAACAATTTCATGTTTAACAATTATAGCCACTGCAGCTAATGAACCTCCTAAAGATAAAGAGCCTGTGTCACCCATAAAGATTTTTGCTGGTGGCGCGTTGTACCAAAGGAATCCCAGACACGATCCCACAATGGAACCACAAAAAATTGAAAGTTCGCCTACGTCCGGTATATACTGTAATTGAAGGTATTCTGAAAAAATAGTGTTTCCTACCACATAGGCAATTAATGTAAAAGAAAGAGCAACTAGCATTATAGGTACAGTAGCCAAACCATCTAATCCGTCAGTCAAATTTACTGCATTAGATGAACCTATAATGACAAACAATGCAAAAGGAATAAAAAAAAGACCCATTTGCCAAATTAAATTTTTGAAGAATGGAAAATAAAGGTTATACAAATATTCGTGATCAGAAAATTGTATTAAAATAATTAAAGTTACAATTCCAATAATTAACTGTCCAAAAAATTTTAATTTCGAATTTAATCCCCTTGAGTTTTTATGTTTTATTTTAAGTAAGTCATCAACAAATCCCAATAAACCTAAACTTAAAGAAACGAAAATCAAAGTCCAAATATAGATATTATTTAGGTCGGCCCATAACAACGTGCTAATAAGTATGCCAATTATAATGATCACTCCTCCCATGGTTGGTGTTCCAGATTTTTTTATAATATGATCTATAGGTCCGTCTCTTCTAATAGGTCCAGAAATCATATTTTCTGAAAAAATTCTAATAAGAGGTCCTCCAATAATAAATACAATTACGAGAGAGGTTACTACCGATAGTCCTGTTCTAAAAGTTAGATATTTAAATACGTTTAGAAAGGAGTACTGTTCTATGAAAGATGTGAGTAGATTAAATAACATTTAAATTCCCTTTATCATCGATTTACTAATGGCGTTTAATCCAGTAGCATTAGATCCTTTTATCATCAAATAATCATTATTAGTTATGATATTTTTTAGAAACGAGTCTATATCTTGCTTGCATTGAAAAATATTCCCACATTTAAATTTATTTAAATTTTTATAAGTAAAAATAGTCTTTTCACCTATTACAAAGACTTTATCAATATCTGAACTGTTAATAAGTTTAGATAATTCCTCATGATATGATATAGAATTTTTTCCAAGTTCTAGCATATCGCCTAATAACAAATATTTTTTAAACCTATTTTTTTTTATAACTGAAAAATTACTTATCGCATTTTTGACCGACAAAGGACTAGCGTTATAACTTTCATCAATTAGTTTAAAATTTTTATTATATCTTTTAACATTGTGTATTTTCCCTCTTCCTTCAGATGGCGCCATATTTTTAAAAATATTTATAGATTGTTTTACGTCTAAATTAAGTACCTTTAAAACTGCTATAGCTGCTAAAACATTATAAATATTTATATCTTTGATTTTTAATTCTACAACTTCATCATCAAATTTAACTGTTATTTTTTTTATTCCATTAACAATTTTTGTTTTAATGAGATTAACATCTGCTTTTCTAGATTTTCCAAAAGTAATTATATCAATATTTTTAAATTGTGCTTTTTTTTTTAAAAAATGAAAAAATTTATCATCACGATTTAATATTATTGTACCATTATTTTGAATATTATTTATTATTTCACTTTTCGCTTTAGCTATTCCTTTTGTATTACTAAAATTTTCAATGTGTGCTTCGCCTATGTTTGTAATTATTGCTAAATTAGGTTTGATAATTTTTGATAATTTTCCTATTTCTCCAGCTTTACTCATACCTACTTCGAATATCCCATATCTATGATTTAAGTTAAGATTAGACAAACTTAACGGAACTCCAAAATGGTTATTATAAGATTTTGATGATGCAATTGTATTCTCATATCTGCTGAGTAAAGAATACAACATATTTTTTAAAGTAGTTTTTCCAGTACTTCCAGTTATTGCTAGGATTTTTGCGTTACAATTTTGTCTTTTTAATCTGGCAAAATTATTTAAAAAAGATATTGGATCGTTAAACGTAATTATTTTATTTTTATATTTTTTTTGTTTCTTTGATGAAATAGCAAACGTAGCTCCTTTTTTAATAGCTTTTGAAATAAATTTATTGCCATCATTATTTTTTCCTTTAATAGCTAAAAATAAGTTATCTTTTTTTAACTCTCTCGTATCAATCGCGATGCCATTAAATTTGTAAAATTTTTTAATTTTTATAATTTTGTTTAATATTTTTGAATTAAATAAATGATTTTGTTTCTTTTTATTAATTATACTTTTATTGAGCTTTAAATTTTTAATTATTTTCTTATCAGAAATATTTATCTTTCTATAACCATAATCTTGGGTGGTCTCATGTCCTTTTCCAGCAACTAGTATAACCTCGTTAGGCTCAGCCTTTAATATTGCATTTTTTATCGCTTGTGATCTATTTCCATAATTAAAATAATTGCTCCCTTTAAGACTCGAGATAATTTGATTTCTTATTTTTTTTGGGTTCTCATATCTAGGGTTGTCATCTGTTACGTAAATTTTCTCACAAAGAGATTTAGCAACCTTAGCCATTAAAGATCTTTTTTTAAAATCTCTGTCACCACCGCAACCAAAAACTAAAGTAATTTTAGAATTATAAGTCTTTTTTAGAGATTTAAGTACTGTATTTAATGCTTCAGGCGTATGTGCATAATCAATAAATACTTTTATATTATTTTGAAATTTTTTAATGAGATTTAATCTACCTTCTACAACATTAATTTTTTTTATCACTTGATTGATTTTATCTATATTTAAACCACAAAGTCTTGCAGCGATTATAGCCATAGATAAATTTTTTATTTGAAAAGATCCAATTAAATTTTCTTGAAGTTCAATATTTTTTTGAACGTAATTATTAATGTCAAAAATTCTCAATTTTCTTTGTCGAGAAATTTTTTTTAGCTTAGGATATATTTTAATATTACTATCAGAGATAATATTGCTGTTCTTTTTTAATAATTTTGAGAACAGAATTAATTTTGCATTTAGGTATGCTTTCATTGTTTTATGATAATCCAAATGATCTTGGCTAAAATTAGTGAAAATACCTGCTTTTAAATTTAAATTATCAAGTCTACTTTGATTTAAACCATGGCTAGAAGCCTCAATTATTACGTTGTCTATCTTTTTTTTTTTTAATATTTCAAGATTTTTGTGTAATGTAATTATATCAGGAGAAGTGATATTTGTTTTAATTATTCTTTTCTTTGTCTTTATACCTAATGTACCAATAGAAGCCACTGAAAAATTATTTTTTTCCAAAATTTGATAAAAAAAGTCCGCAACAGAGGTTTTTCCATTTGTACCTGTGACTGCAATAATATTTTTTGGTTTTAAACGATAAAATTGAGATGATGCATGAGTCAAAATATTATTTACATTTTTCGTTTTAATTAAATTAACTTTAATATTCTTATTTCTAAATTTATTTGAACAAATAATTAAAATTGCACCTTTTCTAATAGCTTCATATATGTAATCTTCTCCGTTTTCCTTATTGCCCTTGATAGCAAAAAAAATAAAATCTTTTTTTACATTCTTGCTATTATTAGCCAAACCTCTAATGTTAAGATTTTTAAGCCTAGAAGGGGGATTTTTAATTAAGTTTTTTAGCAACATTTTCGTTGTAAAGCTCTTCGGTTTTTATGGCTAAAATAGGTCCAATTTTCTTTATAATTTTGCCGGCTGTATAAACTGAGTTCCATCCCGCCTCATTCCTAGTTCCTTTAATTTTAAGACCTCTATAATTATAAATGAGGTCTGATGCTACTTGTGGATTCTCTAACATCACAAGAAGAACATATTTTGGTTCTTTAGAGGGAAAAACTGAAATAAAGGTATTCAAATTTTCATTTTTATTTCCATAATTTTGTGAGGTGCCAGTTTTACCTCCTACGTCGTAACCATAAATATCAGCTAAACTTGCAGTACCCTCTTTTTCAGTTACTACTTTTCTGAGTATGGAATTTATTTTGGAACTAGTTTCATAGGAAACTATTCTTTTTTTTTTTGGATACTCATTTTTCTTTATTAATGTTGGTTTAATAATATAACCACCATTTGTTATTGATGCATATGTTGAAGCAGCTTGAAGTGGAGTGACAGCTATCCCATGGCCGTAAGAAATAGTCTCTAATTTGCATTTATTCCAATTAAAACTTAATGGAGTTCCTACCTCTTCTAACTCAAACTTTGGAGTATTGAGTAAATTTGTTTTATTAATAAACTCTTTATATTCTTGATTTCCAATTTTTCTTGCTATCATTAATGTCCCAATATTTGATGATCTTATTAAAATATCTTCTACGGACATATTTTTAGGGAACTCTTTAATGTCGGATATTTCATGGACTGAACATTTAATTTTTTTTGGTATATCTTTAATTATTGTTTCAGGTTTAACCAAGTTTTTTTCAAGAGCTAAAGCAACTGTGAATGTTTTAAAAATTGAACCAAGTTCATAAACACCTTTTGTAATTTTATTTATATAATTTTTATCGGTTATTGTTTTTCTTTTATTAATATTATAATTAGGTAAAGAAACTAAAGACAAAACTTCGCCGCTATGTACATCCATGAGCAAAGCACCGCCGCCGGTTGCTTTGAAAATTTTCATAGAGCGATTGAGTTCTTCATCAATTAAATGTTGAATATTTGTATCTAAAGTTAATCTTAAAGGAATATCTAACAACTTTTTATCCTTAAGTTCTTTATCAAAGTATTTTTCAATTCCTGAAATTCCATAATTATCGTAATCTACTTGGCCAAGGATATGGCTGTATAAATTGGCATGAGTGTATATCCTGGACTGAAAAGGTTCAAAAATTATACCTTTTTCTCCCAGTGACCACAGTTTTTCTTTATCGTTTTGGTCTAATCCTCTTTTAAGATAAAAATATTTTCCTTTTGCAAATTGAGTTTTTAAATTTTTTAAAGATAAATTAGGAAAATTTAATTTAATATTTAATAAAAAGTTTTCTTTATTCTTTATCTTACTTGGTTGAACAGCTGCGTGAAAAGACTTTATATTTCTAGATATTAAAACTCCGTTTCTATCTACTATATCCCTTCTTAAAGGAGAAAAATAATAAGACTTATTTGTTTGATTATAAATTTCTAAACTTTTCAATGATATAAAAATAATTTTTGTCGAAAATATTATTATTAAAGATAAAAACAGAAAGAAAAGGAGATATATTCTGTCTTGAGAAATATTAGACTTTTTAACTCTTTGCTGTTTTTGATTAGTTTCAAGATAATCCTCAAAATAAAAGCTTCTTTGATTTATACTTAATTCTTTATTTTTTTTTTGTCTTTTTTTCATTTTTTGTTTCAAGAATTGTCATTTTTTTTCGCGACTCTATAAAAGCATCATAGTTAAGATATATTCTTGAAAAATCCATCGGCATATAATCAACTAGGTCCAATTCTTTAATTTTTTTTGATAAATTATATGGGGAAGATAAGTATGAATAATCTAATTCTGTTTCATATAAATCTTTTTTAACGTCTGCTACTTCTCTATCAATTTTTTTTATCTCTTTTTCAATAACTCTTGTTTGATTTTTAATTATAGAGGTAAGAATTAATAATGCTGAAAAAATGCCAATTGATAAAATTAATTTAAATTTATGCATTTGATCTTTCTGTATCTAAATACTTTTTAAATTTATTTAATAATTCTTTAGGGTAGAAAAATTGATCTTTACTTCTAATTGCAAATCTTAATTTTGCTGATCTTGATGGAGAGTTAATAGTTATTTCTTTATTGGATGGCTTAAATATTTTGTTTTTATATCTCTCGAAAAGCGAATTAGAATCATCCTTTGTATCTGGAAAATATCTCGATGATTTAGATTTGCTTGAGGAAAAATTACTAAAAAAATATTTCACAATTCTGTCTTCTATCGAATGGAAACTTACTATAAGTATTTTCCCCCCGGGCTTCAAAATTTTTGTTGCATTTATAATGCCTCGGATAAGCTCTGTGATTTCCTTATTAACAAATATTCTTAGAGCCTGAAAAGTCTTAGTGCTTGGGTTAATTTTATTAATAAAAATTTTTTTTTTACTTCTATGTATAATCTCTACTAATTGATCAACATTCGTTATTTTTTTTTCTACACGCTTTCTTACAATATTTTTCGCGATCTTTGATGCCTCTTTTTCTTCGCCCAAAA
>CACCPR010000013.1 GCA_902548045.1 uncultured Pelagibacteraceae bacterium | reverse complement strand
TGGAAAAACAGATATATTATTAGTTCCGAATGTAGAAGCTGGTAATGGATTAGTTAAAATGATGATATTTTTTATGGGGGCGTGTGCAGCAGGTGTAGTCATTGGTGGCAAAGTACCTGTTGTCATTACAAGCAGAGCTGATGATATTGAAGCAAGATTAGCATCTATGGCGGCAGCAGTAGTTGCTCTTTAATGAAATCTCTAAAGAATTGGGATAATAAAACTTGGCTTGCCTCAAAAAAATATATCGCACATTTTCATAAATATCTAAAATCTAGAGTAAATTTTAATAAAAAAACAAATATTCTTGATATAGGGTGTGGAAGAGCAAATATTATTAGCTTTCTTCAAAATAAATACAAATTTACTAAAAGACCAGTAGGGCTAGATGTAATTAAAAATAAATCAATAAAAAAAAATATCACATTTATTAAAAAAGATGCAATAAAATATTTACAATTGACTTCAAATAAATTCGACTTGATATTAATAAAACAAACTATTCATTTTTTTAATATAAAAGATATTAATAAGTTACTTAACTTAGCGAAGAAAAAATTGAATCGAAAAGGAAAAATTATAATATTATTTTTAAAAACTAACAAAAATGAATTTCCATATTTTAACAGAATGAAAGTTGAATTAAATAAAAGTCTTCAAAGGGATAAAGTGCTAATAAAAATTATCGAAAAAAATTTTTCAAAGTACAAAAAAGATAATTTTGTATTTAAAGTCTCAATTTTAAAAAAAACCTATATAAGAATGATAAAAAAAAGATTTATTTCTTGTCTTCTTAATTTTTCAAAAGAAGAAATAAAAAGTGGTTTACAAGAAATTGATCTTAAATATGCGAAAAAAATTAAATTTAGTGACAAATTGTGCTCTATAATTTATCAAGCCTAAAACTTCCTCATTATTTTAAGAGTTTTTTCCACGATCCAATTAATAAATTGATAAACTGATCCATTGTTTACTTTGCCTAAAGCTTGATCAAATGAAATGATTTTTGACTTATTTTTAATTATAAACTTTTCAAAATTTATAAAATCTTTTTCTTTCCAATAATTTAGATGAATTTGAGTTGATTGAATTCCAAAAGGAAGAAGAATTTCTTTATAAAATAATTGCGGAAAAAAATTTAATTGCTCTTTTTCGAATGGCATTAATCCATATCCATCAATGATATTCTTGATATTATTTGCTTTTAAAGCAGAGAAAGTATTTTTATCGTAGGTATGATTGGGAGCAAAAAAAGATCTAATTTCTATATTCTCTTGTTTGAATATTTTTAAGCTATTATTTATTCTAGAAAATTGTTCATCATAACTATGTCCAAAAAATTCAGATTTACCACCATAATTAAAATAATCTTTTTTTTTGGTTTCACTGTCATATATATGAGTATAACCATGCATAGATATTTCCCATTTTTTTTTATTCCATTTTCTTATTTGGTCCCAAAAATTATCATTTTTTTGATAAGATAGAAGTTCAGGGTCTTGATTATTGCTTACTACACCAAGTAAAGGCTTAATATTATACTTATCAAATAACTCCTCACATTTTTTCATTAACGGCCAGTTCATATTTTCTGCTATATCATCTAAACGAATGAGAATACCTGTGTTTTCTGATATGTACTTTTTAACAAATTTAAACATATTATATACATAATATATTTTATGAATTATAAAATCAAAAAAATATCTGAAATAAATATAGATTATCTGCACCAGTTTTATGCTTTAGCCTTTCCCTCTAGATATAAAACTTTATCTAAACATTGGAAATGGTGTTACAAAATTGGTCACTCAAACTTTGAACCTTTAGTTGTAGAATATAATTCCAAGATTATTGGTATGGCCGGTTTAATACCTGAAAATCTTTTTTTTCAAGGAAACATTAAAGAAGCTATTTGGTTTACAGATTTTTATGTTTTAAAAGATTATAGAGATAAAGGACTAGGATCAATTCTAACAAAAGAGTGGATGAAAATTTGCCCGATACAAATCACATTTTGTAACGAAGAATCTCTTAAAATATTTAAAAAAAATAATTGGAAAAATAATAATATGACTAACAGAAATATAAATCCTGTAAATATTTTAAAATTAATTCCAGTTTTAAAAAAGGCAAATTTCGATTTAAAATCATCAATTTTCAAAAAATATTTTATTAAAAAAGTTAAGGATAGTAAATCTATTGAACCTAAAGTTATAGAGTACAAAAGTATAATAGAATATTGCAAGTTAGAAGAAGAAAGCAAAAACCAAAATGAGCTATTTTCTATTTTTAGAGATGAGAAATGGTTTAAGTGGAGGTTAATAGATTGTCCTTATTCTTCTGAAATTTATGAATTTAAAGATAATCAAGATATATTAGTTGCTCATGTAGATACTTTAGGAAACCTAAAAAGACTCAATATTCTATTTGCTTATATTCAAAATAAAACAAATAGTGATATTTTTTCTTTAGTTTTTAATTGGTGTTTAAATAAAAATATCGATTTTATTTGGTCTATTAATAGCAATCAGAATAAAATTTTTAATGAAACATTTATTGGAAATTTATTTTTAAAAAAATCCCTAAATTTCGCCTGTTGGGCCAAAGATAGTAATGTATTTACTCACCTTGAAAAGGGGCTATCTAACTCGCAAGGTTTTGATAGCGATTTAGAAAGCAATCTATATCAAGATGAGTAAAAATTTTATTTTCCTGGCTCTTTGTAATTACTAGCCATTTTTTGAGCAGTCTTTGCTATATCATTAAGATCTACATCTTCTAAAATAGTAAAATCCGATACAGCTCCACTTGACACTGCTACCATAGCAGCTGCAGCAGCTTGTTCAAAAGTTCCTTCAATTTCTGCCATAAAGTCATATTTTCCTCTTAACCCAGCATAACGAGTTACCTTTGCTCCACCAGCAGCAGCAAGCGCAGATGTTGCAGCTTTTCTGTCTGTAGATGGATTGCTGACAAAGCCACCAAGTCCTTTAGCGGTATAAACCCCTAGAGTTATAAATTTTGCCATATGTTCCTCCTTTGTTATTTTTCCAATATTACTGTACCCGAATGAGGATCAGTTACACCTAGCTCGGGTGACAGTTCTTCTAAAGTGTGCCTGAGCGAGTTCAAAAACTCAATCATTTTTGGTCTTGCTTTAGCAATATCATCTTCAGAATTCCATTCACCAACCATAAAAAATTCGTTAGGCTTTGTCTCAATATACTTAGCTGAAGTCTGCCCATCGAACTTTGGCATCTCATCTATTTTTTTTAAATATTCTTCTCTGTTAGATGATTTCACTTTGCATCTAACAATATTCATAAACTTTGCCATGTATTTCCTTACACGTAAATTTTATCAGCCAACCCGTAACAAAGAAGAGCACTGATAATAACAAGAACAAGTGGAGCATATATTCCATCATTTCTAGTTTTTTTAGTCAGACCTGTTTTATCAATTTTCAATGTATAAAAATTCGTAACTAATATTGAAACATTTATTATAAACATTAAGTTAAAAAATGCCCAAGTAGCCTCCAAACCGCCCGATCTTATAAAAGCAACATAAATTGCCATTAGAACAATTGCGATCATGAATGAGCCTGCAAATCTCGTAATTAAAGTGGCAGTTTTATCAACCCCTCTACCCTTTAGAAATTTTTTAGTATCAAAGACTAATTGATAAGCGTAGCTTCCAACTATAATGAAATGAGCTAAGTAGATTATTAAATAAAAAGCGTTTCCAAATTTATCTATCATATTATAATCCTTTAATTATTATTCCATTAGCCACTGAGTTTGCTAATCGAATTGGTTTAACAGGTTTATATTCCTCAGAATTATACCACTCCAACGCTTTTTCATAAGTTGGAAATTTGATTACAACAGTTCTCGGATGCTTCCATTCACCATCAATAACTTTAAATTCTCCATTTCTAACGAGATATTCTCCTCCAAATTTTTCTACAGTTGGTTTTACTTTTCCAACATATTCCTTGTAAGCATCTGGATTTTTAACATTAATATTGGCAATAACGTATCCACTCATAAGTTAACCTGCATAAATAGTTCTTGATAATTTTTCTATCTCTTCTTTAGACCCAGGAATTAGTTTATAAATAAATTTATTACATTTATCATTCATGATTTTGTCAAACGGTTTTCCATAAACTTTATCTACATGATCATTCATACCTTTGTTCATCTCATCATCACTAACTTGTTCTTTTTGAAGAAAAGATCTAATAACTTTAACAGAAGCTAAAGCCATTTCCATATCTGTAACCTCGATTGAGTCAGCAGGTAAAACAGCTGTTGCGCTATAATGACCCAAACACTGTATTGTTTCTTCTTTTTGTTTCTTTGTTATATGACCTCCTGCGTAAGCTGAGGAAAAAAACAAAAAAGATAACATTATAAAAATTTTTATCATAAGTACTCCTTTTAAATAAATGAATTCTATTTTAAATATTTAAAGTTTAACTATGTTAAAATTTTATTTCAGGTATGCAATTTGTCTACAACTATAAGATGAACTAAGGAATAAGTATGATTTTAGGAGCAACACAAGTCCCATTATGTATTTCTTGAAAAGCCTCAGATCCTTTTTTGAGGTCTCTGTATTCAATCCAGCCAAGATCACCTATTTTTTTTTCTTTTAAGATTTCTAAAGTTTTTTGAAAATCTTTATTTGTATAGCAGTAAGTTCCAACTAATGTCACTTCTTGAATAGTTAGTTTCTTAAAATCAAAAGTTCCTGACGGTTGTGTTAATCCTATATGTAGAATAGTACCGCCTGGGGCGATTGATTTAATAGCTTGATGACGTGTAATTTCAAGGCCGACTGACTCTAATACCAAATCAAAATTATTTTCTTTAATTGATTTATCATTTGGAGATACGAAATTTGCTATTAAATATTTACCACACTCATCTAATCTTTTTTTATTTGGATCTGACATTATAATATTGGTAGCTTTTTTTGTTTTATTTAATACTAAACCACATAACAAACCTATCGCGCCTGCCCCTTGAATTAATATTTTGCATTCAGATAATGGTTTTTTTAAGTTTTTTTCGGCTAATAGAACGGCATGTAAAGCTACAGCTGTAGGTTCAGCCAATGCTGCTTCTTTAATATTTAATTCATTTGGTACTTCAAAAATATTTTTTTCTGGCACTGATACAAATTCTGCCAACCCTCCTTCTCTTTTAATTGGCGTACTCATTCCTATCATTGTTCTTTCTGGACATAGATGTTCCCTGTCATTTTTACAATAATCACAATTTTCACAACTTATTAATGGATTTATAACAACATCTTTATCTTTAAATTTACCATCTAGACTGGTTCCGCTTACTTCATGACCTAATATTAATGGCGGTATTCTTCTTTCATCATTGCCATGGAAGGCGTGCATATCTGAACCACAAATACCTGATGCTTTTACTTTTATAAGAGAATGACCTGGTTTAGTTATTGGATCTTTTTCTTTTCTGAAATCTATTTTGTTAGTACCAGTATAAACTAGTGCATACATTAATTTGAAAAGCCGTATTTTCTTAATCTAACATCTGCTGTTCGAGCATGTGCTTCCATACCTTCAGCTCTTCCTAACCTTGCTGCTGTAGCACCAACCACTTCCGTAGCCTCTTTAGTCATTCTTTGGAATGTTAGAGTTTTTATAAATTTTCCTACAAATAAACCGCCCGTGTATCTACCGCCACCTTTAGTTGGTAAAATGTGGTTAGTTCCAGAACATTTATCTCCGTAGGCAACAGTTGTTTCTTCTCCTAAAAATAAAGAACCATAGTTTCTTAATCTTTTTAACCACCAATCCAAATTTTCAGCATGAACTTCTAAATGTTCAGACGCGTACTTATCGCTAACCTCTGCCATTTCTTCATTAGTGTTACATAAAATTACTTCACCATAATCTTTCCAAGCTGCTGTAGCGTTAACTTTTGCAAGATCAGGTAACTCATTTATTAATTCTGGCACCCTTTTCATTGTAAAATCTGCTAACTCTTTATCTGTTGTGAATAACCATGCAGGGGAATTGTATCCGTGTTCCATCTGACCAACTAAGTCCACTGCAACAATTTCTTTATCTGCAGATTTGTCAGCAATAATTGCAATTTCTGTTGGTCCAGCAAACTGATCTATTCCAACTTTTCCGTAAACAATTCTTTTAGCTTCAGCAACATATTGATTGCCAGCTCCCACTAAAAAATCTACAGGAGGATTGTTAAAGCATCCGTGAGTTAATGAACCTATAGCTGCTACCCCACCCAAATTCATAATTACGTCTGCGCCACAATGATTTGCAGCAAAAATTATTCCAGGATTGGCTCCTTCTTTATCTTTAGGAGGACTAGCACAAATTATAGTTTTAACCCCTGCTACTTTTGCAGGTGTAATTGCCATTACAGCTGAAGAAATATGAGCATATCGACCTCCCGGAATATAACACCCTGCTGTATCAACTGGGATTAACCTTTGTCCAGCAAACAAACCTTTTGACAATTCAACTTCAAAGCTATTATTCATGCTTTTTAATTGATGTTCAGCAAATTTTTTAATTCTTTCATGAGCAAATTTCACATCATCTTTAGTTTTTTGATCAACTTTTTTAATTGCCTCTTCTATCTTCTCCTTAGAAACAATTACTTCGCCTTCGTATTTATCAAATTTTTTGTTTAATTCTTTAAGAGCATCCTCTTTTCTTTTTGCTATATCATTAAGAATATTTTGCACTGCGGCTTGAGTTTTAAAATCATCCGTCTCTGGGGTCTTGGTTGCTTTTTTTATATATTTAACTGCCATAAAGTAATGTTGGTAACCACAAAGCAATTTGTGGAAATACTACTATTAATACTAATCCAATAATTTGCAAGACCATAAATTGCATCATTCCAAAATAAATATCTTTTAAATCCCATTCGGGTACTACTCCTTTTAAAAAATAAGCTGAAAGAGCTACAGGAGGAGACAGCCAGGCGGTCTGCAGGTTGACTGCTACTAATATTGCAAACCAAGTTAAATTAAACTCTAATGCTTCTACCAATGGTAAAATAATTGGAATAATAATCATTACTATAGGCACCCATTCTAAAGGCCATCCAAGTAAAAATATCATCACCATTATCATTGCTAAAATAAGATATTTATTCATTTCTAATCCAAGTAAAAACTCTGTTAATAATGTCGGTGTGCCTAATCTTGCAAATACAGCTCCGAAAAAGTTTGAGGCTGCAACTAAAACCATTATTAAAGCTGTAATTTCTAGAGTTTTAACTAGAGCTTCTTGTAATTTTGGTAATGTTAATTTTTTATACGCAAGTGATAAAAGAAGAGCACCCATTGCTCCGCAGCCTGCTGCTTCTGTAGGTGTTGCAAAACCAAACAAAATACTTCCCAGTGCTGCAAAAACTAAAGCAGCTGGTGGCACTAGTCCTAAAAAGAATTCGATCCAAACTTTTGACATACTTGTCGCTCTCATATCAACGGGTAAAGGCGGCCCAAGTTTTGGGTTCAACATACATCTAACTGTTGTATAGGCTGCATATAAAGTGGCTAATAAAATTCCAGGGAATATAGCTGCAGCAAATAAATCAATTACAGGAATTTCCATTATCGGTCCCATTACAACAAGCATAATGCTTGGAGGAATTAAAATACCCAAGGTGCCTCCTGCAGTAATTGTTCCTGCAGCTAATTTTACATCATAACCAGACCTATTCATTGATTTTGCAGCCATAATTCCCAAAATTGTTACCGAAGCACCTACAATTCCTGTTGCTGCTGCAAAAATTACAGAGACAAATAAAACTGCATAATAAAGAGAGCCTCTAACTCTTGCTAACATTAATTGAAATGCAGAAAAAAGTCGTTCCATTAGACCAGCCTGTTCCATCATAATTCCCATAAAGACAAAGAGCGGAACGGCGGCAAGTGTTTGTTCGGTCATTACCATAGAAAATTGCAAGGTCATTAAGTAAAAAACAAGTTTACCAAAACCTAAATAACCAAATACAAATCCCAAAAATATTAGAGTAAAGGATATTGGAAACCCAACAAATATTGCAAAAAGCATTACTCCAACTAGAATGAAACCAAGAACAGCTGGATCAATTAATTCTGCAATCATTTATTTTCCCCTGGCCACTCACCTTTTTCTTTAGCCCAATAACTCTTAAGTAATTCTGAAACGCCTTGAATAAGAAGAAAAACTATTCCAATTAATAAACACGTTTTTATTGGCCACATATATGGCATCCAAGTAGTATCCATTCCTCTTTCGCCTCTTCTTATAGACTCTTCTACATAACCAATAGTCATATAAAGAAATACAAATAATCCTGGAAAATAAAAAATAATATATAGCCAAAAATCAATTAAACCTTGGTTTTTAGTTTTAAAATTTCTATATAAAAAATCTGCTCTAATGTGAACTCCTTTTGATAGTGCATAACCTGCTCCCAACATGAATAGTGCACCATATAAAAAACGACTAATGTCATAAGCCCATATAGTAGGAGCTAAAAATAATTTTCTCATTATGACTTCGTAAGTCATTGCAAAAATTAGAGGCATTAGTATCCAACAAACTATACTGCCTACTCTCTTGCTGAATTTATCTATTGATGTAATTGTTTTTGCCATCCATAGAGGCATATCATCAGGCATTTTACCTGACACGCCACGTCTTTCGGCAATCATTTCATCTGAAATATCAATTTTTGAAGTTTTTTTAACCATATTAAAAATTATTATTCCAAAAAAATTAGAGCGGGTTTTAAAGCCCGCTCTAAAATATTTTTAAAGTTATTTACTTATTACTTCAATGTCGCTGCGTGAGCCATTCCTAGCTTAGCATTTGACATTTGTGCACCACTCCAGAATGGAACAGCTATATCAGCAAATTCTTTCATTGATTTATAAACTTTTGCGAAGAATTTATTTTCCGCTGCGTTTTTGTTCAATGTTTTCTTTGCTGCTGCCATATATTCTGTAAAGTAGTCTGTTGGTGTATCTTCTAATATAACACCGTGCTTAGTAGTTAATTCTCTTAAAGCTTTTCCATTTTCATAGATTCTGTAGCTTAAAGATTTTGCTAACGAAGCGTTTGCAGCCACTTCTAGAGATTTTTTCTCATGAGCAGTCATTTTTTTGTAAGTTTTTCCTGTGATATAAAAATCAGCATTTACTACTACTTGGTGCAAACCTTGTAGGTAATAGTGTTTTAATACTTTTTGAAAACCAAATGTTAAATCTGGTTTTGGACAACACCATTCTGCTGCATCGATTGTACCTGCTTGTAACGCTGGTAGAATATCTCCACCACCCATTGCTACAGATGCAATACCAATATCTTTATATGTTTGACCAGGTATTCCTGGAGGTGTTCTGAACTTGTATTTTCTAAAGTCAGCCATGTCTTTAATTGGTTTTGGAAACCAACCTAAAGCTTCTGGACCTACAGGTTGAAGCATAAATCCTTTTATGTCTCTTCCCATTTCTTTCCAAAGTTGGTCGTATAATTCTTTACCACCACCATATTGGAACCAAGATAAGAAAGCTAAGTTATCTATACCTACTCCACCGCCAGCTACTGGTGAACCAAATAACATAGCCGCTGGATGATCGCCAGACCAATAGTGAGTCCAAGCAAATCCGCAGTCTATTAACCCTTTGTCAACTGCATCTAAAGTTTCTTTTACTCCTACAACAGCGCCTGCTGGTAAAATCTCAAATTTTAGAGATCCATCAGTAAGTTCTGTTACAGTGTCAGTAAAGTCCTTCAACATTTTCACTTCATCAGCTTTAGTGTTTAGAACGGTCTGACATTTTAATGTTTTTGCGTTAGCAGTAGTCATTGAAAAACCAACGAATACAGCCAAACTTAAAACAACAGTTAATAATTTTTTCATTATTCCCCCGTTTGATTATTATTATTTAAATAATTAAACCTCTTTAAAATTAAGGAGTCAAATACTAGAATTAAAACCTCAGGTTGAATTTGATGCATTGGCAATTAAGAATTTTCCTCCTATAAGTATAATTTATCTATGGAAGAATTCGATTACATAATTATTGGAGCTGGATCAGCAGGATGTGTTCTTGCTAACAGATTGACTAATAAAGAGGAAAACAAAGTTTTGCTTCTTGAGGCTGGTGGTAATGATAATTATCCATGGATACACATTCCAGTTGGATATTATAAAACAATGCATAACCCTAAAGTTGATTGGTGTTTTCGGACAGAGAAAGATGAAACAATGAATAATAGATCTATAAGATATCCTAGAGGTAAAACTCTAGGCGGCAGTTCTTCTATTAATGGGCTTTTATGGATAAGAGGGCAAAGTAATGATTATGATAACTGGAGGCAAATGGGTAACAATGGATGGGGATGGAATGATGTACTGCCATACTTTTTAAAATCTGAAAACAATGAATTAGGTAAAAGTGAATATCATAACGATAGCGGTCCAATTATGGTCTCAAATAAAAAAATTGACTTAAAAATGTTAGATGAATTCCAAAATGCAGCTGAAGAATGTGGAATACCTAAAACTAAAGATTTTAATACTGGAGACAATACAGGAATTGGTTTTTTTCAATTTACTACTAATCATAACAAGTCACTACTCAAACTAAGATGTAGTGCTGCAAAAGGATATTTAAACCCTGTCAAGAAAAGGAAAAATTTAAAGATTATAACCGATGCACATGTTCAAAAGATTAATTTTAAGGGAATTAAGGCTGATAGTGTAAGTTTTTATAGAGGAGATAAAGTAGTAACATCTAAAGCTAAAAAAGAAATAATTTTATCAGCAGGTTCCATTGGTTCTCCTCACATTCTTCAGGTATCTGGCATTGGTAACGCTGATAAATTAAGAAAAATTGGCATTAATACTATTCACGAATTAAAAGGTGTTGGTATGAATTTGCAAGACCACCTTATGTTCAGACCAGTCTATAAAGTAAAAAATTTAAAGTCTTTAAACGGCAAAATAAACAGTTTATTTGGTAATTTTTTAATTGGTTTAGAGTATTTATTTAAACAGAGTGGTCCAATGACAATGGGGGCCAGTCAAGTATGTGGTTTTGCAAAGAGTGACCCGTCAAAAGAAACTCCAAATTTACAATTTCATGTTCAGCCAATAAGTACTGATATTCTTGGCGCTTCAAAACTGCATGACTTTGATGGAATTACACCTACAGTAGCTAATGTTAGACCCTCAAGTAGAGGAGAGATTTCAATAGTAAGTAACGATAGTAGAATAAATCCAAAAATTAAGATGAACTATTTATCAACACAAGATGATAGAATAGTAGCTGCCCAAGGATTAAAATTAGTTAGAAAAATTATGCTAGAGACAGAAACTTTCAAAAAATATGAGCCAGAGGAGTATAGACCTGGAGTTCATATTACTGAAGATGAAGAGCTGGTAAAGGCCGGTAGCGAATTTACTCAAACGATTTTTCATCCTGTAGGAACATGCAAAATGGGTAATGATGAAAATGCAGTAGTTAATGACAAATTATATGTTCATGGACTTCAAAATTTAAGAGTAATAGATGCATCTATAATGCCAAACATTACCTCAGGAAATACAAACGCACCAACTATAATGATTGCAGAAAAAGGTGCAGAATTCATTTTAAGTAATCAAACAAAATGACAGAAGAAATTATAATTTTAATTCAAATAATATTTATTGATTTAGTTTTAGCAGGTGACAATGCAATTATTATCGGTATGGTCGCCTCAAAATTTGATCAAGATAAAAGAAAAAAAATAATTTTCTTTGGTATCGGTGCTGCAGTCATTTTAAGAATTTTTTTTACTTTAATAACAACTTATCTATTAATGATTACTGGGTTAAGACTTATCGGTGGAATTTTACTTCTTTATATTTGTTATAAATTATATGTTGATGTAATAAAGGGACAGATTGAAAAAAAAAATATCAAAGTTGATAACAGTTCTTTTGGTAAAGCAATTTTTACTATCATAATGGCTGATGTCACAATGAGTCTAGATAATGTTCTTAGTGTTGCAGGTGCAGCAAAAGGTCATTTCATATTATTAATTTTCGGTTTAGCTCTATCTATTACTTTAATGGCTTTTGCAGCTAATTTAATAGCAAAGTGGATTGAAAAATACAAATGGATTGGATGGCTGGGTTTAATAGCTATACTAATTGTAGCAATAGATCTAATATACACCGATTTGAAACTAATTTTGTAAACATGTATTTAAAGAGATATAATTTAAAAGGTAAATACTCTTTTGTAACTGGAGCTGGAAAAGGTTTGGGAAGAGCATGCGCAATAGCTTTAGCTGAAGCTGGGTCAAATTTAATATTAATAAGTAGAACAAAAAAAGATCTCGACTCTGTCTCAAGGATAGCAAAAAAGTTTAAAGTAAAGTGCAAAACGTATGTATGTGATTTGACAAATTACCTTCAATTGAAAGAAATTGTTAATAGTCAAAAAAAAATTGATGTTTTGATAAATAATGCGGGGACAAATATTCCTGAACATTTTTTAAAAGTTAACAAAAATGATATGGAGAAAGTTGTGAAGATTAATTCCATTGCAGCTTTCAATGTAGCGAATTTAGTCGCTCTAAAAATGGTACAAGCTAAGAATAGAAAAAAAATAGGTGCGGCTATAATTAATATGTCTTCTCAAATGGGTCATGTAGGGGGTCCAATAAGAAGCGTTTATAATATGACCAAATTTGGTATTGAAGGACTGACAAAAGGAATGGCGATAGACTTAGCTAAATATAATATTAGAGTTAACACGATTGCTCCTACTTTTGTGATAACTCCAATGACAAAAAAATTCTTTAAAAATAAAAATTTTAGAAAAGAAGTTTTAGGCAATATTCCTTTGGGAAGATACGCAGAGCTTTCTGAAATATCATCAGCTGCAGTTTTTTTAGCATCTGATGCTGCCTCTATGATTACAGGTACTTCATTATTAGTTGATGGTGGATGGACAGCAAAATAATTAAAATTCTTTTAGTATACTTTCTTTTTTTTTCTAGTGCTTTCAGTACAGAGTTTCAAGGTAAGTTTGAGCAAGGATCTTTCATTCTTGGTAAAACTAAGCCAGGTTCAAAAGTAATTATAGATGATAGAAAAGTAAAAGTTTCACGAGATGGTTTTTTTGTATTTGGACTAGGCAGAGATAGAAAAAATAATATTCTAATTAAAGTTTTTAAAGATGGAAAGTCAGAAGTTATTGAAAAGAGAGTTCTTAAAAGAAAATATATTATTCAAAAAATAGATGGTTTACCTGAAAAAAAAGTTACACCCCCAAAAGAAGTTTACGAAAGAATAAAAAGAGAAAATAAATTAATTGGTGATGCAAGAAATATAGAAAGTAATTTAACATTCTTTAAAAAAAAATTTATTAATCCTCTTGAAAATTCTATTGTTACAGGAGTTTATGGAAGTCAAAGAATATTAAACGGCAAACCTAGATGGCCGCATTATGGAATTGATTTTGCAGCAAAAAAAGGAACTAATATTAAAGCTATGCTTGATGGCACAGCGACGATGGTTGAGTCAGATTTATTTTATACAGGAGGGACTATAATTTTCGATCATGGTCATGGTATTTCTACTTTATATATGCATTTACAGGATATTTATGTAAAGAAAGGAGAGAAAGTTAAGCAAGGACAAGTAATTGGAACAGTTGGTTCAACAGGTAGATCAACCGGCCCTCATTTAGATATAAGATTAAATTGGTTTGATGTGAGGTTGGATCCTGCTACTGTTTTAAATTTAAATTAATCACTTTCAAATTTATTTTTATAATCTGTAAACAAAGATTTATTTTGCTCATCTTTAAATAATACGAAATTTTCTATAACTAAAATATCCAAATTTGTTCCCATAAAACAATTAAAAGCATCTTTTACGGAACATACAATAGGTTCGCCTCTTACATTAAAAGACGTATTTACTAATACAGGACAATTAGTTAATTTTTTAAATTCAACTAATAAATTATAATACTTTGGGTTTGTTTTCTCATGAACTGTTTGAATCCTTGCAGAATAATCGACATGGGTAATTGCCGGGATTAAAGACCTTTTAATATTGAGCTTGTTTATTCCAAATAAATTCTTATCACTTTCTTTCATTTCAATTTGTTTATCTTTTTTTACATCTGCAACGAAAAGCATGTAGGGGCTATCACAATCGAGATCAAACCATTCAGAAACATCATCTCGTAAAACTGAAGGAGCAAATGGTCTGAAGCTTTCTCTGAATTTAATCTTAAGATTTAATTCTTTTTGCATTTTGTCAGATCTAGGATCTGCTAAAATTGACCTGCAACCTAAAGCTCTTGGACCAAATTCCATTCTACCTTGAAACCATCCTACTGTTTTATTGTTTGCCAGTTCTTTAGCAGTGATAGATATTAGTTCTTTTTCATCAAGATGTTTGAAATTTGCTTTTAATATTTTTAATTCTTCCTCGATATGATTTTTTTCGAATTTTGGCCCCAAATAAGAGCCCTGCATTTGATCATTAGATATTTTTCTAATATTTTTTAATTCATAATACCAATAAGCTAGAGCAGCCCCAAGTGAACCTCCTGCGTCACCTGATGCAGGCTGTATCCAAATATTATCAAATATTTTATTTTTTAATATTTTACCGTTTGCCACACAATTTAAAGCGACTCCCCCTGCCAAACATAAGTTTTTTATATTATATTCTTTAGCTAACGATTTTGTTAATCTTAAAATTATTTCTTCCGTTGCTGCTTGTATGGAGGCAGCAATATCCATATGAAATTGAGTTAATCTATTTTTTTTTGGATTCCTAGCGGGCTCATTAAAGAGTTTAGAAAAATTTTCGTTAATCATAGAAAATCCAGTAGCATAATCAAAATAATACATGTTCAATTTAAAAGATCCATCCTCTTTTAAATCGATAAGTTTTTCTAATATCAAATCTTTATATTTTGGTTTTCCATAAGGTGCTAAACCCATAACTTTATATTCTCCACTATTCACTTTAAAACCTGTATAAAGAGTAAATGCTGAGTACAATAATCCTAAAGAGTGAGGAAAGTGAATCTCTCGAATAATTTTTAAATTATTTTCTTTTCCTATAGCAACAGTTGTAGTTGCCCACTCTCCAACACCATCTAAAGTTAAAATAATAGCCTCGTTAAAAGGTGATGGATAAAAAGCACTAGCAGCGTGACTAAAATGATGTTCTGAAAATTCAATTTTTTTAATATCATTAAAATTTTGATCTTGTGCTTTAAGTTGATTAAATAGATATTTTTTTTGAAATAATTTTTCTTTTAACCAAATAGGAATGGAAGTACAAAAAGACTGAAATCCTTTTGGAGCAAATGCGAGATATGTCTTTATTAACCTTTCAAATTTAAGATAAGGTTTTTCAAAAAAAACGATATGATCAATTTCGCTTAATTTTAAATTAGACTCTTTTAAAACATAAGCTATTGCACTTTTAGGAAACTTAGCATCGTGTTTAATTCTAGAAAATCTTTCTTCTTGAGCTGCTGCAATGATGTTACCATCCTTTATTAGTGCTGCTGCGCTATCGTGATAAAATGCTGATATTCCTAAAATTGATTTCACTTAATATTGTTTTTTCATTGAACTCAGTGTTTTATTTCTTTTAATCCAATAAGTTTTTACTTTGCTAGAAAATTTAAGTTTAAGTAAGTCATTTCCCATAATTCTTATTAAAAAACTTATCGGAGTAAGTATAAAAAAATAGAGAAAAAACATTAAAATTTTTAATAATATAAATATAATAAAATTGAATAGGCTATTACCTTTATTTGCTTTGCCAGTTTTCATCAATTTTTATTAATTAAGGCTTTTTTGAGTTTTCATATCCTCTTTTTTAATTCCAGCAACTCTAACTGGTTTTTTCATTGCATCTCTTCTGAATGGTTCACCTAATTCTTGATTTAAGATAACCTCAATAAAAGTTGTAATCCCTTTTTTTTGGTCTTCACAAGATTGTTTTATCGCTTTTGTCGTTTCTTCCATTGTTTTAACTGTAACTCCTTTTAAACCACATGCTGTTGCAACCTTAGAATAACTTAGCTCTGGATCTAATTCAGTTCCAATAAAATTATCATCAAACCATAAGATTGAATTTCTTTTTTCGGCGCCCCATTGATAATTTCTAAAAATAACCATTGATATAGCTGGCCATTCTTTTCTTGCACAAGAACTCATTTCATTCATACTAATTCCGAAGGCACCATCTCCTGCAAAACCGATTACTGGAGTATCTGGGCAACCAATTTTTGCTCCTAGTATTGCTGGAAATCCGTATCCACAAGGACCAAACAAACCTGGCGCTAAATATTTTCTACCTTTTTCAAAAGTCGGATATGCATTTCCAATCGCACAATTATTTCCGATATCGCTAGAGATAATTACATCTTTTGGCATTCCAGCTTGTATAGCTCTCCAAGCTTGTCTTGGTGACATTCTATCTTTATCTCTTTCTCTAGCTTCCTTATTCCATACTGTGCCTGGATCATCATCTTCATGATCAAGACTTGATAATTTTTGCAACC
>CACCPR010000012.1 GCA_902548045.1 uncultured Pelagibacteraceae bacterium | reverse complement strand
TCATCTGCATACTTATTAGCTATTTCAATTTCTTTACTTAATTCTTCACAAGTAAGCTTGTTATCATTCGGGCCTATAACATTTACAACTGTTGGAGTTGCGCAAGCTGTTAGGATAAATAATATTAATAATGTTGTAATTGTTTTTGTCATATTTCAAAGGGGCGTTCTGTTTCCCGCCCTCGGTAAGATAGTACCATAAAATATATCTTTTTAAAAAGGTACATAGTTAGGTACATAGTAATTTAAGGTTTTTTTGTAATAGATTTGTGTTTGAGATACATAGTAATATTTGATTAAACTTACTTTATGAAAAAACTATCTCTATACATCTTTCTAGTTTTGATGTTTTTGATTAAACCATCTATTGCAAAAAATATACCTCACCCACATGATTTTAGAGGATCAGAACAAGAAAAGAAAAAAATCATCACTTTTATTGAGAAAAATGTGTATGAAATTTATTGCGAAAATGAAATGTTAAAAAGCATGTGTACAAATTCATTACTAAGAATGATGGAAGAAGAGGAATTAAATTCATTTAAAAAATTAACAAAAGCAAAAGAAGAAGTAATACTTAATAATGTTATACAAACATACTGTATGAATTCGATGCTAGAGGGCATGTGTATGTATTCGACTATTCTTATGATGTATGAAGAAGAAGTAAAAGCATCAGGCAAAAAATTAACTTGGTGATTTTAAAGGGGCGTTCTGTTGCCAGGTGCCGTGAACCTGTTAACGTTATTTATTGTTACATAACAATTATAATACAACCAGGATCCCTGATTTCTTTGCTGGATGAGTCCGTATTGAGTCCCACGTTTCAACAGGTTATGCTGGTGCAATGGATAAAGATGAAAGAAAATGGAGACAGCAATTTTGGATTAATTCAATAGTTGGTTTTATTATTGCTGGCTTAACAATGGGCTTAATGTGGATTTTTTTTACATCAGTGCTTTCATTTTTATTCTTAACACCTTTTTTTACCATAAAATATCTTGGTGATATTCATTTATTGAAAATCTTATTTATAATATTTGGGTTTGCTATTGTGATAGGAGCTTTTCAAGATGGTTTAAAAAAAATAAAGAAGCCAAAAAAAAGAAAAAAGAAAAAATGAAAAAACTTTTAGCGATCGTGGTTCTGGGTTTGTTTTTAGCGTCTTGCACTCAACAAAATAGAAGTGATGAATATTTATGCAAATTTATAAGTGGAAAAACACAGCAAGAAGACCTTACTTTAGAAATTTCGAAAAATCAGGTGAAGTTACAATATTTAAGTGGTTCAAAGTACGAGTTCTCTATTATAGAGGAAAAATCTGATAGGATTATTTTTGCACTTAAGCCTAAAAACGAAAGTTTTTCTAAGCATATATTTTATAAAAAAACAAAAAAATACAGATTTGACTCTAGCTGGAAAAAAACAAAAAACTTTTTTAGTGTTATCTACCAATGCCAAAAGTTAAATTAATTCCCCCGCACACTAAAATTTCTTTTCTCACTGTGACACCAGTGTGACCACTTTTTTAAAAATTATTGTTTAACTGGAGTTTTGAGTCTTTGGAAGGGGCGTTCTGTTGCCAGGTGCCCACAACTACCACCACCCCATGAATGCTCCAACAATAGCAACAATTAAAAATGTAATACCAAAAGGTATTGCAATTCTGAATTGACTATTTTTTAATCCAATTAATCCACCTATAAAATAGAAAACCCCATTTACAATAAGCAAAACCACAAAAGCAAAACAAAGGTATAGTATGTAGTCCATAAATTTATTTTAGGTATTCTGTTGCCAGGTGCCCTTAACCTTGTAACATTATTCCTTATTATACGCCATTTGCTATTGCATAATAACTAAAACTTTGAGGAAAATCGCGTCACAGATGTGTCCAAACTTATGCTAGGATCGTGGAACATGAAAAAAGTTTTAAAGTGGATAGCTATAATATTTGCAGTATTAGTTGTAAACGGATTATTTGCATCAGACAAGGACAGCGAAGATAAAAATACCGCTATAGAGAGATACAACAAACAGAGCGCTGGAGTTCAAGCTTGCGTTAAAACTTTAGGTGAAGGTGTGTATAGCTACAAATCTTTAACTTGGAAATTAGATAACTGTAACGCATCAAAATGAAAAAAATTTTAGCATTTTTAGTTATTAGTTTTTTATTTAGCAATCCAACATTAAGTAATGAGGATTTTCCAAAGTATTCGAGCGGAAGTCTCGATGAAAATTTAATTAAATATAATTGGAAAATAGATAAAGTTAGACACACTAGTAATACAGACATTTATTATTTAAAAAATAATAAAAGATTACTTAATTGTATTGTGTTATTAGAGTTTGGTTACATTGATACAGAATGTTCGGTACCTTAGTGCTTAATAGGGGCGTTCTGTTGCCAAGTGCTGTTAAATGTTAGCTGCTAAAAAAACGATAGTTATAATTGTGAAAAAAATAGCTTTAGGCCAATCTTTAGCTGCGATTGCCCAATAAATTGGTATCGCACATAGAAATATAAAAAATAAAACACCCATAATTTTAAGGGGCGTTCTGTTGCCAGGTGCCCCAAACCCCGTAACTTAATTAACTAAGTTAATTAAGCAGCAAGTGCGTAACTTTCGTTAGCATTTGTAAATCGGCCCGTTACGTCGGAACCATCTCGTACGAAAGAACAACTTTTAGACATTCGTCGATCCTAATTCACCCCCGCAAGTTGTAAATGGTGGAGGTGGTGGGTACTGCCCCCACGTCCGTAATGTTTATTACGAAATTCGTTTATCGTCATAGTTGGAAAACCAACAAGATTAATATAAAACTCTTTCAGATAGATTCAATAATTTTATTCAAAATGAAATTGACACCAGAGCAAAAGCAAGAAATTGCAGATCAACAATCGCAAAAAAATGAGACTAAAAGGGTAACATCTCCAAAGTTAGAAGAAATCTTATATGAGGCCCTTCCCGTTCTAGATCATGGTTTTGTAAGAGTAGTAGATTACATGGGAGATGATTCTTCTATAGTTCAATCTGCGAGAGTTTCTTATGGAAAAGGTACTAAAAAAGTTTCTACAGATGAAGGCTTGATTAAATATTTAATGAGGCACTGGCACTCCACTCCTTTTGAAATGTGTGAAATTAAATATCATGTTAAACTTCCAATATTTATTGCGCGACAATGGATTAGGCACAGGACTGCCAATGTAAATGAGTATTCAGCTAGATATTCTATTTTAGATAAAGAATTTTACATTCCTTCTAAAGATCAATTATCAGCCCAATCAACTTCAAATAGACAAGGAAGAGGAGATTTAATTACAGGAGAACAAGCAGATGAAGTTTTAAAAATTTTAAAAGATGATGCTACACGAACTTATGATAATTACGAAAAAATGCTTAACGAAAGATTCGATGGTTCTACGATCGACGAAGATAAAGCTGGTCTTGCAAGAGAACTTGCTAGAATGAATTTAACTTTAAATTCTTACACACAATGGTATTGGAAAACGGATTTATTAAATTTATTAAATTTTTTATTCTTAAGAGCTGATAGTCATGCTCAATACGAGATAAGAGTTTACGCAGAAAAAATGCTCGATACTGTAAAAAAGTGGGTTCCAATCACTCATGCTGCATTTTTAGATTATAGAGTGGGTGCAGTTCATGTATCCGCTAAAGGTAAAAAAGTTATTCAACAGATGGCTAAGGGTGAAAAAGTAAATTACGAAAGCTCAGGTCTTTCAAAAAGAGAATGGAATGAATTGATGACTTCTTTTGATTTTACTGAAAAGATTGTTTAATTTTTTCAGCTATTTCTATAAATATCTTAGACACTTCATGATCTGGGTCTGAATGAGTTAAAGGATCCCCATTATCAGCTGAAACTCTCAAATCTTGGTGAATTGGCAAATGACCTAAAAATTCTTTATTAAATTCTTCAGCTGTTTTTTTAACACCACTCTCTCCAAATATTTTATACTCTTTGCCATCATCTCCTTTGAAATAGCTCATATTATCAATTAAACCTAAAATTTTAACACCAGTTTTATCGAACATTTGAATTCCTCTTTTAACATCTAATAATGCTAGATCTTGTGGAGTTGAAACTATAATTGCTCCGTCAACTTTGACTTCTTGAGCAAAAGTTAATTGTGTGTCCCCAGTACCTGGTGGCATATCGATAATAATAATATCTCTATCTTTCCATAAAACTTTTTGTGTCATTGTTTTAATTGCACTTATGACCATTGGACCTCTCCAAATCATAGGTGTTTGTTCATCAACTAAAAAACCCATAGACATGAATTGAGCATCATACTTTTCTAGAGGCATCATTGCTTTCCCATCTTCACTCTTAGGTTTTTCATTTAAGTTCATTAATTTTGGAAGAGAAGGACCATAAATATCAGCATCGAGGATACCAATTTTTAATCCAAGTTTCTGTAAAGCAAATGCCAAGTTTACTGCTACAGTGGATTTACCAACACCCCCTTTTGCACTTGAAATAAGCAAAGTAAATTTTGTACCATTAATAGGATTTTTGATAAATTGCTTAGGCTTGAGCTTTTCCTTAATCGCTCGGTCCATTTCCTCTTTTTTTCCGGTCATAATAACGCTCCTTCTTAACTTGTTTTTACATAAAAAGTCACTATATAAAGTGTCATGAGTTTTAAAGATAAGATCTTAAATAATCAATCTCCTTGGGGGTCTAATCCTGGAGGAGGCAGCTCTGATGGTAACGGATCTGGGACTAGAAGAGAACCGCCAAGCCTAGACGACATAATTAAAAACTTTCAAAAAAATATAAACAAATTTTCAGGTGGCAAATCTGGTGGCTCTCGGCCAATAATTATAGGTCTTTTAATTATTCTTGTACTTTACATAGCTAGCGGTCTTTACAGAGTTTTGCCTGATGAGCAAGGAGTAGTTCTAAGATTTGGAAAGTTTGTTAATACAACTCAGCCAGGTTTACATTATCATTTTCCAATGCCTTTTGAGAGAGTGTTAACTCCCAAAGTAACAAAGGTTAACAGAGTAGATGTAGGATTTAGGCCTGCAAGTGATAGCGGAAGATCTTCTGGAGTTGGAAACGTGCCTGAGGAAAGTCTGATGTTAACTGGAGATGAAAACATTGTAGACATCAACTACTCAGTTTTTTGGGTAATAAAAGACGCAGGTAAATTTTTATTTAACATTCAAAGCCCAGTAGAAACGGTCAAAGCAACTTCTGAGACTGCCATGAGAGAAGTAATAGCAAAAAATGAAATTCAAACGATATTAACTGAAGGAAGATCTAATATTGAGATAGAGGTACAAGAGATAACCCAACAAATTCTAGATGAATACAATTCAGGTATTCAAATCACTCAAGTTCAAACTCAACAAGCTGACCCACCAGCACAAGTTATAGATGCATTTAGGGATGTTCAAGCAGCAAGAGCGGATAGAGAAAGAGCAAAAAATGAAGCTGAAGCTTATGCTAACGATGTTATACCAAGAGCTCGAGGAGAAGCAGAACAAGTTTTACAACAAGCTGAAGCTTATAAAAAAGAGGTTGTTGCCAAAGCCGAAGGAGAAGCAAGTCGATTTTTAGCAATATATAATGAATATAAAAATGCAAAACAAGTTACACAGGAAAGAATGTATCTTGAGACCATGGAAAAAGTTTTAGCAGATATTGATAAAGTAATAATTGATAAAGAATCTGGTTCAGGAGTTGTTCCATATTTACCATTGCCAGAACTTAAAAAATCATCAAGGAGCACTGAATAATGAAAGCAGGTAAATTTATAATTCCAGCAATAGTAGTTTTAGGAATTACTTTGTTTCAGTCTTTATTTATAGTTCAAGAAATAAGCCAAGCCATAGTTTTACAATTCGGTGACCCAAAAAAAATTGTTACTAAAGCTGGTTTAAATTTCAAATTACCTTTTATTCAAAATGTAGTTTTTTTAGATAAAAGAATTTTAAATCTAGATAATGCTCCGGAAGAGGTAATTGCTGCTGATCAAAAAAGATTAATAGTAGATGCCATAGCAAGATTTAAGATTGTAGATCCCCTGAAGTTTTACATATCCGTTGGAAATGAAAGAGTAGCCAGATCTCGTCTTTCAACGATTATTAATTCGAGAATTAGAGGTGTTTTAGGAAAACAAGAATTAGCAACTTTACTATCTACAGATAGAGCAAAACAAATGGCAATAATTCAAAATGATGTAAACACAGAGGCAAAGAATTTCGGAATTGAAATTGTAGATGTAAGAATTAAACGAGCTGATTTACCACCAGCTAACAGTGAAGCGATTTATAAAAGAATGCAAACCGAAAGAGAAAGAGAAGCAAAAGAATTCAGAGCGCAAGGTGCTGAGATTGCTCAAAAAATTAGATCAACTGCTGACAAAGACGTAACAGTAATTTTAGCTAACGCAAATAAAAAGTCTGAAATTATGAAAGGTGAAGGAGATGGTAAAAGAAATAAAATATTTGCTGATGCATTTGGTCGTGACCCCCAATTCTTTGCATTTTATAGAGCCATGCAAGCCTATGAAAAAGCTTTAATTGGAGGAGAAACATCTTTAGTTTTATCTCCAGACAGTGAATTCTTTAAATTTTTCGGAAAATCGATTTCACCTGCAATTAAAAAGAGATAATCTTGCTCTATCATGAGCGAATTATTTACAGCTATAGGATTAATTTTTTTTATAGAAGGTTTTTTAATTGCCATTTTCCCGTCAAGAATAAAAAATATGCTTGAAATGATTAAGAATACTCCTGAAAATAAATTGAGATCTTTTGGGGTTACTTTTTTGATTATTGGTTTTTTAATAATTTGGTATATAAAAAATTAAATGAAAAATTTAAAAAAAATTCAATTATATTTTATATCTCTCTTTTTTATATTTAGTATTTTAAGTAGAGCTAACGCAACCCCAGAGTCTTTTGCAGATTTAGCTGAAGAATTAATGCCATCAGTAGTAAATATATCTACTACTCAAACAGTAAGAACAACAAATAATGAGTTCCCATTTCAATTCCCTCCAGGCTCTCCTTTTGAGGAAATGTTTAAAGATTTTCAAAGACCAACTGAAAGAAAAGCTTCTTCACTAGGATCAGGTTTTATTATTAAGGAAGATGGAATAGTAATCACAAATAATCATGTTATTGCTAACGCTGACAATATCTTGGTAAAGGTTAATTCAAAAGAATATAAAGCAGATGTGATCGGTGCTGATCCATATATGGATATTGCTGTTTTAAAAATGCAAACAAAAGATAAATTTATTCCTGTCGAATTTGGAAACTCAGACAAAGCTAGAGTAGGTGATTGGGTAGTTGCAATTGGAAATCCTTTTGGTTTAGGCGGCACGGTTACATCAGGAATTATATCTGCAAGAAATAGAGATATAGGAATGACAAGATATGATGACTTTATACAAACTGATGCTTCTATAAACCAAGGAAATTCCGGGGGACCATTGTTCAATCTTAAAGGAGAAGTTGTGGGAATTAATACTGCTATAATTGCTCCTGGCCAATCGGGATCAATAGGAATAGGTTTTGCCATTCCCTCAAATGCAGCTTCTAAAGTTATTGAACAATTAATTAGTTATGGAGAAACAAGAAGAGGATGGCTAGGAGTTCGAATTCAAGAAGTCACTAAAGAAATAGCAGAACCATTAGGTCTCAAAAAACCAGAAGGCGCTCTTGTAGTAAGCGTAGGAGAAAAAAGTCCAGCTGATAAATCAGGGATTCAGGCTGGAGACATAATTTTAGAATTTGACGGAAAAAAAATTGATACTATGAGAACTTTACCTAGAGTAGTTGCTAATACACAAGTTGGTAAAAATGTTGTGATTAAAATTTGGAGAAATAAAAAACTAATTTCAAAAAATTTAAAGTTAGGTAGACTTGAGTCTTCAGAAGAATTCAAAGCAAAAAAATCTAAAACTAAAAAAACCAAAGAAATTGAAATAGATAGTTTAAAAATAACAGTAAGAGATTTAAATGATGAGGATATTTCTTCTAGGAAGTTAAACAAAATTACTAAAGGAGTTGTAATTGTAGAGATATCAAGCAAAAGTCCCCTAAAAGGTTTGTTAAATATAAATAATATTATTATAGAAGCTCAAAGAACTCGAATTAATAAAACCTCTGATTTGAGGTCTGTGGTAGACAAAGTTATAAAAAAAGGAGAAAGAAATTTACTTCTTTCTATTATTGACAACAATAATAGGAGAAGATACCTAGGCGTTAAATTAAATTAATTAAATTTGTCCAAAAAAATTATTCTCTTAGCAGGTCCAACAGCATCAGGAAAATCAAAGTTAGCAATTCAACTAGCAAAAAAGCTAAGGGGAGAAATTATAAATGCTGACAGTATGCAAATTTACAAAGAATTTTTAATTTTATCTTCAAGACCAACTAATCACGAACAAAAAAAAGTAAAACATCACTTATATGGTTTTATATCTGTTAAGAAACATTTTTCTGCTGGGGACTGGTTTAAATTAGCAAAATCTAAAATCGCCATTTGTCATAAGAAGAAAAAGATCCCGATAATTGTTGGTGGAACAGGATTGTATTTTAATACAATTACTAAAGGAATTAGTAAAATACCTAATATAGATAATAAAACTAGAGAAAAAACTAGGAAACTTTTTAATAAATTAGGATATAAAAATTTTTATGAAAAATTGATAGAGATTGATCCAAAAGCAAAAAATAGAATTTTACCAACTGACTCTCAAAGATCTCAAAGAGCTTATGAAGTATTTATAAAAACAAAAAGATCTTTATTTGATTGGATTTCTAGCACAAAATCTGACTTCTCAAGATATGAAATTAGTAAAATTTTTCTAGACATTCCTAGAGATGAATTATTGAGAAAAATTTCATTAAGAACTGAACAGATGTTTATTAAAAATTGCTTAAATGAGGTAAAAAAATTTAATTTGCTTAAATTAAACAAGTCTCTTTCAGCTAATAAATTGATAGGTGTACGAGAAATTAATGCATACTTTAAAGGCTCTATCAGTTTGGATAAATGTAAAGAACTTATCAATATTAAAACAAGGCAATATGCCAAAAGACAAAATACTTGGGCTAGAGGGCATATGAAGAACTGGAATAAGCTTTATTCAAAAGATTTCACATTTCTTCTAAAAAAAGTTTTAAAAGACGTAAGCTAAAACTTGACGGGAAGTTTTTCTAGGCTAGATTGTATCTATGCCTAAATTAATTAGTGGTGCAGAAATAGTCTTTAAAGCTTTGGAAGATCAAAAGGTCGAATATATTTTTGGTTATCCTGGCGGAGCAGTTCTTCCTATTTATGATGAATTGAAAAATCATAAATCAATTAAACATATTTTGGCACGACATGAACAAGGCGCTGGTCATGCAGCAGAAGGTTATGCTAGATCAAGTGGCAAGCCAGGAGTATTACTTGTCACTTCCGGTCCAGGGGCTACAAATGCAGTAACAGCCTTAACCGATGCTTACATGGACTCGGTTCCCTTAGTTTGTATTTCAGGGCAAGTTCCAACTCATTTAATTGGAACGGATGCATTTCAAGAATGTGACACTACAGGTATAACTCGACCATGCACAAAACATAATTGGTTAGTAAAAGATGTAAATGATCTTGCTAAAATTTTACATTTAGCTTTTGAGGTTGCTACTACTGGAAGACCTGGACCAGTCTTAGTTGATATTCCTAAAGATATTCAGTTTAAAAAAGGTAAATATAAATTTACAAAGAATGTTTTAAAGAAAAAACTGAATGGCAAAGCTACGCATAAATTATCTAACAAAGAATTAGATAAGTTTATTGAATTGATAAAAAAATCATCAAAACCAATCTTTTATACAGGAGGCGGAGTTATAAATTCTGGTCCAGAAGCGAGTAAACACTTAAGAGAATTAATTTCATTAACCGGCTTTCCAATTACATCTACCTTGCAAGGACTTGGTGCATACCCTGGAGATGATCCTCAATTTTTAGGAATGTTAGGAATGCACGGAACTTATGAAGCAAATAATGCAATGCATGATTGTGACTTAATGATTAATATAGGAGCAAGGTTCGACGATAGAATTACTGGTAAAGTTGACGAGTTTTCTCCTAAATCAAAAAAGATACATGTTGATATAGATCCATCTTCAATAGGAAAAAATATAAAAGTTGATTTAGCAGTTGTTAGCGATGTATCAGAACTTTTGCAAAGTTTAATTAAAAGATTTAAAGAAAAAAATAAAAATTTTTTAAAATCAAACAAACAAAAAACAGCAAAATGGTGGGAACAAATTAATAAGTGGAGAGAAAAAAAATCTCTAAATTTTGTTAATAGCAATAAGATAATTAAACCTCAACATGCGGTTCAAAGACTTTATGAATTAACCAAAGATAAAGACACATTTATTACAACTGAAGTTGGTCAACATCAAATGTGGGCCGCTCAACATTATAAATTTAACAAACCTAATCGTTGGATGACATCTGGAGGTTTGGGAACTATGGGCTATGGTCTTCCTGCAGCTATTGGCGTTCAAATAGCAAATCCTGGGAAATTAGTTGTTGATATCGCTGGCGAAGCTTCAGTTTTGATGACTATGCAAGAAATGTCGACAGCAGTTCAATACAAATTACCTATAAAAATATTTATTTTGAATAATGAATATATGGGAATGGTAAGACAGTGGCAGGAACTCTTACATGAAAAGAATTATTCTGAGAGCTATACTGCGGCGTTACCCGATTTTGTAAAATTAGCTGAGTCTTATGGTTGCGTTGGTATAAGAGCAAAAACACCTGATGAACTAGATGTAAAAATCAAGGAAATGATTGATATTCAAAAACCAGTAATATTTGACTGTGTGGTAGATAAATCTGAAAATTGTTTTCCTATGATACCATCAGGAAAACCACACAATCAGATGATATTAGGACCTGAAGAAGAAGAAGAAATTTCAGATGAAGGTAAGGTGTTAGTTTAATGCCAAAATCTAAATCTGCTTATAGTGTTCCAGGAAAAATCGGAAAATTAGAAAGACATATAATAGTAATATGGGTTGATAATGAAGCAGGAGTGCTAGCAAGAGTAGCAGGTCTTTTTTCTGGAAGAGGATACAATATAGAGTCATTGGCAGTAGCTGAAGTTGATAAAAAAAAACACATTTCAAGAATTACCATCGTTACTGAGGGAACTCCTCAGGTTATAGAACAAATTAAATTACAATTAAAAAAATTAGTTCCAGTTCATAAAGTTGCTGATTTTAAAAGAACTGATAAAGATATTTTATTTAGAGAGCTTGCTTTATTTAAAGTAATAGCCAATTCTAAAAAACAGGAAAAAATAAAAAAGATTTGCAAAAAATTTAATCCAGTTGTTTTAGATAAATCAAAAAAATCTTTTGTGATCCAAGTAACTGCCTTGAGAGCAGATATAGATAAATTAACTCTTGATTTAAGGAGATTAGGCCTTATAAGCACCTCTAGAACAGGCGCAGTAGCCATGACAAAAGGAGCAAAAATATTTAATTAATAAAGGATAATTTATGAAAACCTACTATGACAAAGATACTAATTCTGAATTAATAAAAAATAAAAAAGTTGCTATATTCGGCTATGGAAGCCAAGGACATGCTCATGCTTTAAATTTAAAAGATAGTGGAGTAAAAGAAGTTGTAGTAGCTTTAAGAGAGGGCTCTTCAAGTATAAAAAAAGCTGAATCTGCTGGATTAAAAGTAATGTCATTATCTGACGCTGCAGCTTGGGCCGATGTCGTAATGATGTTAACACCAGATGAACTTCAGTCAGAAATATACAAAAATCATATCGAACAAAGAATGAAAGAAGGAACTAGTTTAGCTTTTGCTCACGGATTAAATATTCATTTTGACTTAATCAACGCAAGGAAAGATTTAGATGTTTTTATGGTTGCTCCAAAAGGACCAGGACATACGGTAAGGAGTGAATATCAAAAAGGAGGAGGAGTTCCTTGTTTAATGGCAGTTCACAAAGACAGTTCAGGAAAAGCAAAAGATCTAGCGCTTTCTTACGCTTCAGCTGTTGGTGGTGGTAAAGCGGGCATTATAGAAACAACTTTTAAAGATGAATGTGAAACAGATTTATTTGGCGAACAAACGGTTCTTTGTGGAGGATTGGTTGAGCTAATTAAAAATGGTTTTGAAACATTAACAGAAGCTGGCTACCCTCCTGAAATGGCTTATTTTGAAACCTTGCACGAGGTGAAATTAATTGTAGATCTTATTTATGAAGGCGGAATAGCAAATATGAATTATTCAATATCAAACACTGCCGAATATGGAGAATACGTTTCTGGCAAGAGGATTGTAGATAATAAGACAAAAGAAAAAATGAAAGAAGTTTTAAAAGATATCCAATCTGGTAAATTTACTAAACAATGGATGGATGAGCATAAATCAGGTCAAAAAAATTTTCTTAAAATGAGAAAAGAATTAGCTGACCATCCTATTGAAAAAGTTGGCAAAGACCTAAGAGCCATGATGCCTTGGATCGGAAAAAATAAATTAGTCGACAAAGATAAGAATTAACCCAATCTGAGCAAAAAAATAAACTTATTTAGCTTTAATATTTGCATATTCTCGTTTTACTTGTAATATATACTTTTAGTAAATGACCGATAAAAATAGAATTATAATTTTTGATACAACCATGCGTGATGGCGAACAGTCTCCAGGCGCATCAATGAGTTTGGAGGAAAAACTTCAAATTTCTAGAGTTTTTGATGAACTTGGTGTTGACATAATAGAGGCTGGTTTCCCAATAGCGTCTCCGGGAGATTTTGAAGCAGTAACTGCAATCAGCAAGTCTTTAAAAAATTCTATTCCTGCTGGATTGGCAAGAGCAACTAAAAAAGATATTGATGCTTGCCATGACTCACTAAAACACGCAAAAAATTTTAGAATACATACATTTATTTCTACTAGCCCGCTTCATATGAAGCATAAGTTAAATAAATCTCCAGAAGATGTTTTAAGCGCTATTAAAGAAAGCGTTTCTTACGCAAGAAAGTTTACTGATGACGTAGAATGGTCTTGTGAAGATGGAACACGTACAGATATGGATTATATGTGTAAAACAGTTGAACTTGCTATTAAGTCAGGAGCAAAAACAATTAATATTCCTGACACTGTCGGTTATACAGTTCCTTCCGAATTTAAAAAAATTATAGAAACTCTTATAAATAAAGTTCCAAACATTGATAAAGCAATACTTTCTACACATTGTCATAACGACCTTGGTTTAGCTGTTGCTAACTCTTTAGCGGGCGTCATGGCCGGAGCTAGACAAATAGAATGTACAATTAATGGAATAGGGGAAAGAGCTGGTAATGCTGCTTTAGAAGAAGTGGTAATGGCTATGAGAACAAGACATGATTTAATGCCTTTCAAAACCAATATTAACACAAAACTTTTAAGCAAGGCATCAAAAGTTGTATCAAATGCAACTGGTTTTCCTGTTCAATTTAATAAAGCTATAGTGGGAAAAAATGCTTTTGCTCACGAGTCGGGAATACATCAAGACGGAATGCTTAAAAATAGAAATACTTACGAGATAATGACCCCTGAAAGTGTTGGTGTAAATAAAACTTCATTAGTAATGGGCAAACACTCTGGAAGACATGCATTTAAAGATAAATTAAATGATCTTGGTTATGTTGGTGTTACTGATGATATAATTCAATCAGCCTTTGGAAAATTTAAGGTTTTAGCAGATAAGAAGAAACATATATATGACGAAGATATCGCTGCTATTGTTGATGATAGTTTAGTATCTGAAGATAACGTAATAAAATTAAAATCACTAAAGGTTTTTGCAGGCACAGGAGAGCCTCAAAAAGCAGAGATGACATTAGAAGTATTTGGTAAAATAAAAAGTGCTTTTGAAACTGGAGATGGTCCAGTTGATGCTATATTTAAGTGTATTAAAAAACTTTACCCGCATGAAGTAAAACTTTTATTATATAACGTTCATGCAGTTACCGAAGGAACAGATGCTCAAGCAACAGTTAGCGTAAGAATTGAAGAAAAAGGAAAAACTACTGTTGGCCAAGCAGCAGATACTGATACGTTAGTAGCTTCGGCTAATGCATACTTAAGTGCGCTAAATAAATTAATAATTAAAAGAGAAAAAACAGCACCAGACCCTAGTCTGAGTGTTCAAATATAAGGAGAAAATATAATGTTTAAAGGATTAACGGGTTTATCGTCACTATGGTCTCAAGATATGGCAATCGATCTAGGAACAGCTAACACTCTAGTTGTTTTAAAAGATCAAGGAGTAGTATTGAACGAACCTTCAGTTGTTGCTGTAATTGAAGATGGAGGAAAAAAATCAGTACTAGCCGTAGGAGATGAAGCAAAAACTATGTTAGGAAGAACACCTGGTAATATTTCAGCAATCAGACCATTAAAAGATGGTGTTATAGCAGATTTCGTAGTTACGGAGGAAATGATAAAGCATTTTATTAAAAAGGTTCATAAGAAAAATGCCTTTGCTAATCCCAGAATTTTAATTTGTGTACCTACTGGCTCAACCCCAGTGGAAAGAAAAGCCATTCAAGACTCAGCTTTAGCTGCAGGGGCAAGAAAAGTTCAATTAATTGAAGAGCCTATTGCAGCAGCTATAGGTGCTGGGTTACCGATTTCAGAAGCAACTGGTTCAATGGTTGTAGATATTGGAGGCGGAACAACAGAAATCGCTGTTATGTCTCTAGGAGGTGTAGTTTATTCTAAATCACTAAGAGTTGCTGGCGATGCACTTGATCGATCAATCATTGACTATATGAGAAAAAAAATGAATTTATTAATTGGAGACTCGACAGCAGAAAAAATTAAAAAAGAAATAGGAACAGCGATTCCTTCAACACCAAATACTTTTTTAATGAAAGGTAGAGATATAAGATCTGGAACTCCAAAAGAAATTGAATTAACCGAGCAAGATGCTTGTGACTCATTAATGCCAATTCTTAATCAAATTTTAGGTGGCATTAAAGAGGCACTTGAAAATACTCCTCCAGAATTATCTGCTGACTTAATTGACATGGGATTAGTTTTGACAGGAGGTGGAGCTTTATTAAAAAATATTGATAAATTAATCTCACAAGACACTGGACTACCTGTGACAATTGCTGATGATCCATTATCGTGTGTAGCTGTAGGAACAGGAAGAGCTTTAGAAAATGAAGAACTATTTTCTACAATGTTATCAGAGTATTAATTTATCTTAACTAGTAAAAGATAAATGTCTTCAAGTAGAGATGATTTTGGTATAGCGTTTCGTTCAGCTCTTTTACAAAGAGGAGCTGCACAAAAATTTTCTTTAATTTCTTTAATAATAATCGCTTTAATCATTTTTTTTTTAGACACTTATAACCTAAATTTCATGAAGCCAGTAAGAGCTATCATTAATGATGGGGTTTATAGAGTTTCATTAGTAGCTTCTTCTCCATCAAGATTTTTTCCTCAAGCTACAGAAGGAATTACAAATTTATTTACAATTAAAAAAGAAAATGAGAGATTAAAAAAAGAATTAGAGATTTATAAAAGTAAAGAGCTAAATGTTGAATTTTTGACTAATCAAAATAAAAATTTGAAAAAAATGCTAGAGTCTGACGATACTTACTTTTCTTTAGAAGATAATATTATTATCTCAAAAGTTTTAATTGATAAAGGAAGCCCTTATTTAAAATCAATAATTATTAATAGAGGATCTAAGTCAGGTATCCTTAAAGGAATGGCAGTATTGGATAAAGATTTTTTAGTTGGGAGGGTGGTTGAAACCAATTATTTATCTTCGCGAGTTCTTTTATTAAATGACCTAAATAGCAGAATACCTGTTACTTTTGGAGAAGATGGGACTCAAGCAATTTTAAAAGGAAATGGAGGATTAAAACCTATTTTAGAATATTTACCAGAGGGATATGTTGTAGAAGAGGAAGTTGATATTTTTACATCAGGAAAAGATGGAATTTTTTTTCCAGGTATACCTATTGGAAAAACTATGGCATCTGGTGAAGTGAAACTTTTTTCAGAGTCTAGCCAACTATCATTCGTCAAAATCGATAAATCAAAACAAAAGAAAGAAATTTTTTAATGTTAAAGACTAAAATAACAACAAAAGTTCTTAATCTTGGTCCAATTTTACTTTTATATTATCTTTCTATAAGTGAGATAGATACTCAATTTGAAAATTACTTTGAGATTTTATCTTTTAACATTCAATTGATCATAATTTACTTTTGGTCCTTGAAGCGACCAGAAGTTCTTGGAAATGGGCATGTTTTTTTTGCTGGAATATTAAATGATGTTGTAATGGGTATACCTATGGGTTTAAGTTCACTTTGCTATTTGACAATTTCATTAGTAGCTACGTATGTAAAAAATATGACTGTGAATACGAGTATTACCACTGACTGGTTTACTTTCTTTATTGGCCTAATAATTTCAAATTTGATATTTGTAATTTTGGCATCCAATTTTTCTGAAGTATCAATACAGTTTATCGAAATATCTTATAATACTTTTTTCACTTTAATTTTTTTTCCATTTTTTTGGTTTATTTTTAATTTTTATAACTCAATAATGATTACTGGAAAAAAAGATGTTTAGTTCTGGATCAGGTAATACGGTAATTAAATCCAAGTTAATAAGTAGAAGGATGTTTTTGTTGTCGGTAAGTAAAGCTGTGGTTGTAGTTGGTGTTCTTGGAAGGTTGATTTCACTTCAAATAAATGAGAGCAAAAAATACAAAACCTTGTCGGATAAAAATAGATTTAGAGAATGGAAGTTAGCTCCTGAAAGAGGAGTAATTAGTGACTATTTTAATCGTGAAATAGCATCTAATAGGCAAGTTTATCAAATACACTTAATTCCGGAAAATACACAAAGTATCGAAGAGGTTTTTTTCAGATTAAAATCAATATTGAACTTAAGTGACAAAAAGATATTTATTTTAAAAAGAAAAATTGCAAAACAAAAACCCTGGGATCCAATTATTATATCAGATAATTTAAACTGGTCTGAGTTTTCAAGAATTAATCTGTTTCTTCACGAGCTACAAGGAGTTGAACCCGTAGTATCAGTGGCAAGAGTATATATTGATAGTTCATCCTCTCACGTTCTGGGTTATGTTTCTCAAGCAAGCGCCAAAGACTTAAGAAACAAAAAATATTTAAAGGATATGTCTGTTCCTGGTATGACAGTTGGTAAAACAGGACTAGA
>CACCPR010000011.1 GCA_902548045.1 uncultured Pelagibacteraceae bacterium | reverse complement strand
TTTAAAAATGCATGGTGGACTAGAAAAAGATAATTTAAAAGAGGAAAATATAGACGCACTTAAAAAAGGACTACCTAACCTTGAAAGACATATTGCAAATATTAAAAAATTTGGATTACAAGTAGCAGTAGCTATTAATCATTTTATTACTGACACCGACAATGAAATTAAAATTATCCAAGATTATTGTTTAAAACTTGGAATAAAAGCAAGTTTATGCACTCATTGGTCTGACGGAGGAAAAGGAGCAAAAGATTTAGCTAATGATGTAGTTGAGATGTGTAAGAAAAGCGATAAAAGCAAATTTAAATATTTATATTCCGATGAAATTACTATTTTAGAAAAAATAGAAAAAATTGCAAAAGAAATTTATAACGCAAAAGGAATTGAAGTAGGAGAAAAAATTAAAGAACAGATAAAAAAAATAGAAAGAGCTGGATTTAAAAAATTTCCAATTTGTATAGCTAAAACACAATATAGTTTTTCTACAGACCCCAAATTAAAAGGGGCCCCATCCGGACATATTTTATCTGTAAGAGAAGTAAGATTATCTAGTGGAGCAGAATTTTTAGTTGTTGTTTGTGGATCTATAATGACTATGCCAGGACTTCCAAGAGTTCCAGCTGCTAATAATATCAAAGTAAGCAAAAAAGGTGAGATTGAAGGATTATTTTAAATTACTTTTTTTTATATTTTGCTGCTTCTTCTGATCCACCAGTTGCACTTCCTTTACTGTAAGAATGAGCACCCATTCCTGCTAGCTGACCATTCTTAACTATTAAATAAGGATCTCTAATTGGTTTTTTGTCGAAGAAACATTCCAAAATTTCTCTTACACCCGCAGCGTATCTGGCTTGCGCAGATAAAGAAGTTCCTGAAGTGTGAGGTGTCATTCCATGATTTGGCATAGATCTCCAAATATGATCATTAGGTGCTGGCTGAGGAAACCACACATCTCCAGCATATCCGCTCAATTGACCTGATTTTAGAGCTTTTGCGATTGCTTCTCTGTTACATATTTTTCCTCTTGCAGTATTTACTATATAAGCACCTTTTTTCATTTTGTTTATTAATTTTTCATCAAATAAATTTTCTGTCTCAGGATGAAGAGGGCAGTTAATTGTTACTACGTCACAAACTTTAACCAAAGACTCCACAGACTCATGGAATGTAAGATTTAATTCTTTCTCCACTGACTCCGGAAGTTTATGTCTATCAAAGTAATGAAGATGAACATCAAAAGGTTTCATTTTTCTCAAAGCATCTAATCCTATACGTCCAGCAGCAACAGTTCCTATGTGCATACCTTCTACATCATAAGATCTATAAACTGCATCAGCAATATTCCAGCCGCCTTGATTAACAATATTGTGTTGGTTGTGATAGTCTCTGACTAGAGACAAAATCATCATCACAATGTGTTCTGCTACCGATCTGGAATTACAATAAGTTACCTCTACAACATCTATTTTGTTGTCCATAGCAGCTTGTAAATCAACGTGATCTGACCCGATACCTGCGGTAATGGCCATCTTTAAGTTTTTTGCTTTCTCTATTTTTTCTCTTGTTAAATAATAAGGCCAAAAAGGTTGAGATATAACAATGTCAGCATCTAAAAGCTCTTTATCTGCTTTACAGCCTTTTGCGTCTTTATCCGAAGTTACTACTAAAGTATGGCCATTAGACTCTAGAAATTTTCTTAAACCTAGTTCTCCCGACACACAACCTAATAATTCTCCAGGATTAAAATCTATTGCTTTAGGTGTTGGCAAAGTCATTCCGTCGGGATATTTGTCTAGCTTTGGCAAACTAGGTATAGGGTAACTTTTTGGCATACCCCCTTTAGGATCATCGTATAAAATACATAGTATTTTCATTTTCCCTCTGTATTTATTTGACTATTATCAAAGGGTAAAGTCAAACTTTTCTTGCAATGATTTTTCTGGACACCCCCTAGGCTTCATTGATATATCCCGAGAAACATGAAATTTTCTTTAGAAATAACGATGAAGACAGACCTTTCAATTTTACCTAAGGTTAAAGATGTTTACATCACAATGTTGCCTGGAAATGATTTTAGAGATGTAGCTAACAAAGCTGGAGAGCTTGTGCAAAATGGGTTTAATCCAGTTCCTCATTTTCCCGCACGCTCAATTAAAAATTTAAAAGAGTTAAAAGAGTATACATCTATGTGTAAAGATTTTGGTGTAAAACAAGCTTTGGTAATAGGCGGCGGGGCAGAGCCAATTGGAGATTACCACTGCTCGTTGCAAATTTTAGATACAGGATTATTTGAAGGTATGAAGATAGGAATTGCTGGACACCCAGACGGTTCCCCTGATATATCGGATTCAGATTTAGAAAAAGCTATGAAAAAAAAAATACCATTTGCAGATTATATTGTTACTCAATGGTTGCTAGATCCGAAACCAATAAAAGAATTTATTTCAAAACAAACTTTACCAGTTCATGTAGGGATTACAGGACCTTTAAAAATTAGCAGCTTGTTAAAATTTGCTAGCATTGTTGGAGCAAAAAACTCCTTGAATTTTCTTAAGTCTAATGCCACTAAAGCTGTAGACTTATTAAAACCAAAAGATCCAAATGAATTAATTGAAAATCTTAAATCCTCAACTGAATATTTTCATATTTATACTTTTGGCGGTTTAAAAGAAACAAACAAATGGTTAGAAAAAAATAATTATGCCTAAAAAAATTCCAAATTCTTATAAAGTTGAAAAAGTAAATTACGACAAAGTCAGACATGAAACATCAGTTGACCAGTCTGATAGACAAGTCCCTTATAATTTAAGGCAAAGTGGACCTACTAAAGTAGAAATGTTAATTTCAACACGAGTAAGAAAATCACCTTACTGGCATTTATCAATGAAGGCAGGGTGTTACAGGGCTACAGTTTATAATCGTATATATCATCCAAGAGGTTATGTTAGACCCGAAAAGGGCGGAGCGATGGTAGAATATCAAGCAATAAAAAAACATGTAACTATGTGGAATGTAGCAGTTGAGAGACAGATAAGAGTTAAAGGTCCCGATGCAGAAAAGTTTACAGATTATGTAATTACAAGAGATGCCACTAAAATTTCAACAATGCGAGGTCGTTACGTTATTCTTTGTAATTACAAAGGGGGAGTTCTTAACGATCCAGTTTTAATGAGAATAGCCGACGATGAGTTTTGGTTTAGCTTATCAGATTCAGACATTGGTTTTTATTTACAAGGTGTTAACGCAGATAAAAGATTTAATGTTGAAATTGATGAAATTGATGCATGTCCAGTTCAGATACAAGGACCTAAATCAAAAGCATTACTGAATGATTTAGTGGGAGATCAAGTCGACTTAGATAATATGCCTTTTTATGGTTTAGCTAAAGCAAAAGTGGGCGGTAGAGACTGTGTCATTTCTCAATCAGGATTTTCTGGGGAAGCAGGATATGAAATTTACCTTAGAAACGCCACCCTGTACGCTGAGGATATGTGGAATGCAGTGCTAAAAGCAGGTAAAAAACACAAGCTGATGGTAATAGCTCCTGCTCACCACAGAAGAATTCAAGCTGGAATATTGTCTTGGGGACAGGATATGGATCAAGAACATAATCCATTTCAATGTAACTTAGGCTACCAAGTTTCCTTATCAGGCAAAGGTGAGTGGAACAAACAATCTGATTATGTAGGCAAAGAGGCTTTGGAAAAAATGAAACAACAACTTAAAAATGGACAAAAACCATATAAATTACAACTAGTCGGAATGGAACTAGGAGGAAAACCTATAGAAGATTACGCAAATGATTTTTACTTAATTTCAAATTCCAAAGGGGGCAAGCCCGTGGGATATATAACATCACCTTGGTATCACCCAGAAAAAAAAACAAATATTGCTATGGGATATGTTCCGTTCGAAGGAAATTTAAATGACAATGGATTTCCTATTGGTAATTTTGGAAAAAAATATAAAGTACATTTACCGAAAAAATATTCTAACAAACCTGTTGATGCTACTGTAGTCCCTGTTCCATTTACTCAGTCCTTTAATGCGAATACTAGAGAAGCAAAGAAATAGATTACATACAAAAAAAAAGACGTTATTCTATGAAGGAAAAGGAATTTTACAAAATATTTAAACCCCAATTAACTCCAAAGAGAATGTTAGAACTCGGAGTTTTTGGTGGCGCATATTTTACAGATACAAATTTAAGAGAATTTCCTAAAACATGGTTTACAAAAGCAAAACTAAGTAAAACTTTTGATGTAAATTTAAATCGTTTTAAAATTGAGTCTGGTTTATCGAGAAAAGAATGGATCGAGAAGGGATGGATTTTTAAAGAAGATCCTCTAGGTTGGTTTCAGTGGTATTGTAGATTTAAAAATGGAAGACGAATTCCAGATATGGATCAGATTCAGATTAAACGATGGAAAGCATTTGGAGATAGACATGCTCCGGCAGTAAAAAAAAATTGTGAAGAAGGAGATTTACAATGCAGAAGAAGACAAAGACAAGCTTTATTACAGTGGGCTTACAATCCGATATTTTAATTTGAACCGCAACAATGTTTGTACTTTTTTCCAGACTTGCAAGGGCATTTGTCATTTCGTCCAATTTTTTTATTCTCTGAGACAATTTTTTTGCTTTCTTTTTTCTGATCATCACTTGAAACAACAATATTTAGATTTAATAGAAATTTAATAACATCATTTTTAATTTTTGCTAATAAACCTTCAAATAGACTAAAAGCCTCTTTTTTAAATTCAGATAATGGATCTTTTTGTCCATAAGATCTTAAACCTATTACTTGTCTTAACTGCTCTAAATATTGCAAATGAGATCTCCAGGCGAAATCTATAACTTGTAAAAATATTTTTTTTTCAAGATCGTTATTTTCTTCATTTCCAATCGTTTCAGATCTTTTTTTCTTTTTTGATTTATAAATAACTTTTATTTTTTCAAAAAATTGCTCTTTGTTAAGTGATGCGATGGTTATCAAATCTTTATCACTTAAAACATTTCCAATAGCATTTTTTACTGTAGTTAAATAGTTTTTTTCGTCATTAGATTTTTGATATGCAACCCTTGCTATTTCTAGATCTGTCAAAACTTCGTCCAAAAAGTCATCTAAAATACTTTGAACGTTTTTATCTTTTAAAATTTTCAATCTTTGTGAAAATATAACTCTTCTTTGATCGTTCATTACATCATCAAATTTAATCAGTGTTTTCCTAGTATCAAAATTTCTTGCCTCAACCTTTTTTTGCGCTCTTTCCATAGCTTTATTTATCCAGGGGTGATCTATAGACTCATTTTCTTTTAGACCCAATTTCTTTAATATACCGTCTATAGAATCTCCACCAAATATTCTCATTAATTCATCTTGAAGACTTATAAAAAATATTGAACTGCCTGGATCACCTTGCCTGCCAGATCTTCCTCTTAGTTGATTATCAATTCTTCTGCTTTCATGTCTTTCAGTTCCAACTATAAATAATCCCCCGAGTTCCTTTACTTTTAATTCATCCTCTTTAAATTGTTCAATGTTATTTTTTTCTTTACCTTCAATATAATCTTTATTGCCCCCTAATTTTATATCTGTTCCCCTACCAGCCATATTAGTCGCTATAGTTACGGCTCCAATTTTACCAGCTTCCGCAATTATTTTAGCCTCCTTATCATGTTGCTTAGCATTTAAAATGTTATGTTGAATGTTTTTTTTATCTAAATAAGTGGAAATTTTTTCAGATTTTTCTATGCTAGTTGTTCCAACCAAAACTGGTTGTCCTTTTTGACTACATTCAATAATTTTATCGGTAATAGCATTATACTTTTCCAATTCTGTTCTAAAAATTTGATCATTATAGTCTTTTCTAAGCATTTTTTTATTTGTAGGAATGGAAACTACATTTAACTTATAAATATCAAAAAACTCCTCGGCTTCAGTAATGGCAGTACCAGTCATACCAGATAACTTTTTATATAGTCGAAAGTAATTTTGGTAAGTTATGGAAGCTAATGTTTGGTTCTCTTCTTCGATTTGAACATTTTCTTTTGCTTCCAAAGCTTGATGCAAACCATCTGAAAACCGTCTACCACCTAAAATTCTTCCTGTAAATTCATCAATAATTTGAACTTTTCCATTTTGCACGATGTAATCTGTGTCTTTTTTAAAAAGAAGATTAGCTTTAAGTGCTTGGTTTATATGATGAACTAGGCTTAAATTTTCAGGATCATAAAAATTATTATTTTTAAGTATTCTTTTTTGAATAGATAATTTTTCAACTTTATCAATTCCTTTATCTGTCAATATAACATTTTTATTTTTTTCATCTAATTCATAATCATTTTTTTGTAAATTTTTTATTAGTTCATTTGAAGTAGAGTAGAGACTGGTTTTATCCTCTAACCTACCAGAAATAATTAGTGGCGTTCTAGACTCATCAATTAAAATACTATCTACCTCATCAACTATACAATAATTATGATCTCTTTGAACCATATCATTAAGTTCATACTTCATATTATCTCTCAGGTAATCAAATCCCAATTCATTATTTGTGGCATAAGTTATGTCACAATTATAATTCTCTTTTCTTTGAATATCGCTTAAATCATTGGTTATACATCCAGTTGAAACACCAAGAAAATCAAAAACTTTTCCCATCCATTCAGAGTCTCTTTTTGCTAAATAATCATTTACTGTAACTATATGAACTCCTTGACCAGAAAGAGCGTTCAAGAAAGCCGGCAGGGTAGAAACTAGAGTTTTACCTTCTCCAGTTTTCATCTCGGCGATTTTACCTTGATGTAAAATTATCCCACCAGCTAATTGAACATCATAATGTCTTTCGCCCAATGTTCTTTTAGCAGCTTCTCTTACTAAAGCAAAACTTTCAGAAATAACACTATCAATCGAGTTTCCTTCTTTAATTGATTTTTTGAGATTTAATGTTTTTTCTTTAAATTCACCATCAGTTAAAGACTTCAAAGAACTCTCTTTGTTGTTTATTGCTGAAATTAAATTCTTAGTTTTATCTAATTCTGCTTGATTAGAGCTTTTAAATATCTTACTAAAAGTTCTTGTAAATACATTCATTATACTTCTATATATGTATTTATAATCTAAATTAAATAGAAATTATGACGATAAACATAAAAAATTTCCTGAACGACAAAAGTAAAATGTCGAAAATTGGCGAGTTTCAAAATCTTAAACAAATTGATGGTCTAGAAATGTCAGCTACCTCAGCGGATTTATACGATAATGGAAGAGATGACATAGTTTTATTTTATTTTAAAGAAGGAGCTAATTATGCAACGGTAACTACAACGAACAGCATTGTTTCAGAAACTATTGCGTGGAATAACAGTTCTCACAAAAAATCTGTTAAAGGGCTATTGGTAAATACAAAAAATGCAAATACTTTTACTGGAAAACAAGGAAAAGAGTCTTTAGATATCATAGCTAAGAATCTTTCAAGAGTATTAACATTAAGAGAGTCAAAATCAGAAAAAGGTACGTCTGAGACAGTAAAAATTAAAGATCTCATTTTTGCTTCTACAGGTGTAATAGGAGAACAATTTCCTGTAGAAAAAATTAAAGAAATTCTTCCTGACTTAGTTGATAAACTTAAAAGTGAACATAATAAAATGTTTTGGTTGAAAATTGCATCAGGTATTATGACAACAGATACTAGACCAAAGGTAGCTTACGAGGAAATTATTTTTGGTGATGAATTAATAAAAATATGTGGTATTGCTAAGGGATCTGGAATGATTGCTCCTAATCTTGCAACGATGTTATCTTTTATTTTCACTAATGCAGATATTAATTCAAATTTATTAAGGTCACTTTTAAAAAGAGCTGTTGCTAATACATTTAATGCAATCACTGTTGATAGCGATCAATCAACAAATGATATGGTCTCAATATTTTCAACAAGAAACATAAAGATTGGTCAAAACTTATCATTAAATGATAAAATTATTCAAAAGTTTGAACTTAGTTTAAAAAGATTGTGTTTAAATCTTGCCCAACAGATAGTAGTAGATGGCGAAGGGGCTAAAAAATTTCTAACAGTTAAAGTTATTAACGCCAAATCATTAAGTAGCGCAAAAAATATTGCTTTTTCAATAGCTAATTCTCCTCTAGTAAAAACTGCTGTTGCAGGAGAAGATCCAAACTGGGGAAGGATAGTTATGGGAATTGGAAAATCTGGAGAATTAATAGATTTTAAAAAACTTAAAATCAAATTAGGCGATTTTATAGTTGCTGAAAACGGAAAAATTTCTGATACTTACAATGAAGAAAAACTAAAAGAGTATATGAAATGGGATTCGATTATGATTGAAGTAAACTTAAAATTAGGCAATGACGCCTTTGAATGTTATACATGTGATTTTACACACGATTATATAAGTATAAATGCTGATTATAGAAACTAAATAAATTATTTTTATGATAAAATATAACCTTAAATGCGAAAACGATCATGAGTTTGAAAGTTGGTTTGCGGATTCAGGTGAATTTGAAAAATTAAATAAAAAAAAAATGCTTGAGTGTATCTATTGTTCCTCCAACAAAATTAAAAAATCTATAATGTCTCCTATGATCTCTGGGGGCAAATTAAAAGAAGATAATATCAATTTTTTGAGTCAAGAATTGTTAAAACAAAAAAATAAATTATTGAAACTCAGAGAACATGTGGAGAAAAATTTTGAATTCGTAGGTGATAAATTTAGTCAAAAAGTAAGAGAAGTTTACTACGATAAAAAAACAAAAAAAAGTATTTACGGAACAACTACCCCTGATGAACGAGAAGAATTAGAAGAAGAAGGTATTAATTTGCTTAGTATACCTTGGGTCAGTAAAGATAATTAATTTTTCACACTACAAATAATATAATTTACAGAGAGATTGTCAGATTTTTTCCATTTTTTATAAAAAGGATTAAATTCCAATCCTTTAATATCATTTGTTGAAAAATTTTTATCCGTTAACATTTTTTGTAATTCTTCTGGTTTAATAAACTTATTCCAATCATGTGTTCCAATTGGAAGCCACCTAAGCACATACTCTGCTCCTACAATTGCCTTGATGTATGAGATTAAAGTTCTATTAATTGTTGCAGTAAACATAATACCTCCTTTTTTTAATAATCTATTACACGATTGAAGATATAGATCTAAATTATCAACATGTTCAACGACTTCAAGATTTAAAATTATATCAAATTTTTCTTTTTCTTTAAGTTGTTCAGGCGATTTATTTATATAATTTATGCTAAGATTATTTTTTTTACTATGAAGAGAAGCAACCTTTATATTTTTTTCTGCAGCATCTATTCCTGTTACATCACCGCCTAATCTAGCCAATGGTTCACTTATCAATCCGCCCCCACATCCTATATCTAAAATTTTTAAATTTTTTAGTTTGTATTTATTGTTGTTCGATAACTGAAAATGTTTAGTTATTTCTTCCAAGATATATTCAATTCTAACAGGATTAAACATATGCAAAGGTTTAAATTTACCATTTACATCCCACCATTCGTCAGCTAATTTTGAAAACTTTTGAATTTCTTCTTTATTTATTGTAGTCATCTATTTTAAATGTATTAATTAAATTCTTTATATTTATATTATATTAAAATCTGGCAATGGCAAAAAAAGTATTAAAATTTGGTGGAACTTCTGTAGGGACGATCGATAGAATTCTACATGTAGCTAAAATAATAAAGAAAGAGCATGATGCAGGCAACGAAATAATAGCAATTGTATCAGCAATGTCAGGAAAAACTAACGAATTATTGGAGCAATCAAAAAATATTTCTAAAAAATTTAATACTAGAGAACTTGATGTTCTTTTAGCGTCTGGGGAACAAGCTTCCAGCGCTTTATTAGCAGGAGCATTAATTGATCTTGGAATTAATTCTAGATCTTGGCTTAATTGGCAAATACCAATTTTGACAGACGGAGAAAATACTAACGCAAGAATTATTAATATGAATATTTCAAAGATAAATAAATTTATCTCAGAAAAAGGAGTTGCTATTATTCCAGGGTTTCAAGGAATCTCAAAATCTGGTGATGTTACTACTATTGGAAGAGGTGGTTCAGACGCAACTGCAGTCGCGGTCGCGAAAATATTTAATACTGACTCTTGCGAGATATATACTGATGTAGACGGAGTTTATTCTTCAGACCCTAATAAAATACCAGTAGCAAAAAAAATTGACAGAATATCATATAACGAGATGTTAGAATTATCCTCATTAGGTGCAAAAGTTATGCAATCATCTGCTGTACAAACTGCAATGATATATAATATTCCACTAGAGGTGAAATCTACTTTTACAAATAGAAAAGGAACTAAGATTTTTGATCAAGAGAGCATAGATTATACTAAAAGCGTTACTGGAGTTGCTTATTCAAAAGACGATGCTAAGATAACATTAGTTAGGGTAGAGGATAAGCCAGGTGTTGCGGCGAATATATTTGAACCGTTAAGTAAAAATCAAATAAATATTGATATGGTGATACAAAATATTTCATCAGATCAAAAGACTACCGATATAACTTTTACTATTAAAAGAGGTGATCTTTTAAACACGATAGATATATTGCAAAATAATAAAAATATTAAATATGACAGCATGACTCATAATGATAAAGTAGCTAAAATTTCAATTGTAGGAGCTGGCATGGTTTCAACCCCAGGGGTAACTTTTCGTATGTTTAGAGCTTTGGCAGATGAAAAAATTAATATTTTGGCTATCTCGACTTCAGAAATTAAACTATCAGTTATAATCAATGAAGATGAAACTTTGAAGGCAGTAAAAAAATTGCATACAATATTTGATTTAGATTAAAATGGAAGTAAGACCACATAGAAAAATCAATAGAAGAAAAACTAAAGAGATAAAAGTAGGAAATGTTTCTGTTGGGGGAGAGTCAAAAGTAAGCGTTCAATCAATGACAAATACTCTTACTACAAATATAAAAGAAACTATTAAACAGATTCATTTATTAGAGGAAGCTGGCGCCGATATTGTGAGAGTGTCTTGTCCAGATGAAGAGTCCACAAGAGCTTTGAAAGACATTGTTAAAGAAATTAAAGCACCAATTGTGGCTGATATACATTTTCACTATAAAAGAGCGATTGAAGCTGCAAAAATGGGGGCCAGTTGTTTAAGGATAAATCCAGGAAATATTGGATCAAGCAATAGAGTTTTAGAGGTGGTTAAAGCAGCTAAAGATAATAATTGTTCTATTAGAATAGGAGTAAATGCTGGTTCATTGGATAAAACTTTACTTGAAAAATATAAAGAGCCTTGTCCAGAAGCATTAGTAGAAAGCGCAATGTATAACGTTAAGTTATTTGAAGATAATAATTTTTTCAATTTTAAAATCAGCGTAAAATCATCAGATGTTTTTTTAACTGTCAAATCGTATAGACAACTATCCAAAATTTGTAATTATCCTTTGCATTTAGGGATAACGGAGGCCGGGGGATTACTTTCTGGCAGTATAAGATCGTCCATTGGTATTGGCCAATTATTAATGGATGGTATTGGTGATACGATAAGAGTTTCTCTATCTTCAGATCCAGTTGATGAAATAAAGTCAGGGTATGAAATTTTAAAATCCCTAGGCATAAGATCTAGAGGAGTAAATATAATTTCATGTCCCTCTTGCGCTCGCCAAGCTTTTCCAGTAATTGAAACTGTAAAAAAATTGGAAGAAAGATTATCTCACTTAAAAAAACCGATAACGTTATCTATTATAGGATGTGTAGTTAATGGTCCAGGTGAGGCAGCACAAACAGAAATTGGTTTAACAGGCGGTGGGCAAGATAATAATCTTTTATATTTATCTGGAGTTCCACATAGTAAAGTAGCTAGTTCCGAAATAATTGATAGAGTTGTACAACTTGTTGAAGAAAAAATAAAAGAAAAAAATACTTAACAATGATACCTATAGAAAAAGTCAAAGGCATAGTTGTTAAGCATGACAATTTAGAAAAAGAATTATCGTCAGGCAAAACTGATCCTAAACTTTTTGCCAAGAAATCAAAAGAATACTCAAACTTAGGGGATATAATTTCATGTGCTAGAGAATTTATAAAATTTGATAGTGAAAGGCAGGATTTAGAACAGATGATCAAAGATAAAAATAGTGATTCAGAAATGAGAGAAATGGCAGAAAAAGATTTAGCTGATCTAAAGTTAAAGAAAAAAGAATACGAAAATAAATTAAAGATTTTCTTATTACCAAAAGATGAAGATGATGATAAAAATGCTATAGTTGAGATTAGAGCTGGCACAGGCGGGTTAGAAGCTTCTCTTTTTTGCTCAGATTTATTTAAAATGTATGAAAAGGTTTGTTCAAAAAAAAAATGGAAATTAGAAATTATTAGTATTTCAAAAAGTGAAGCGGGAGGATTTAAAGAAGTTATATTTTCTGTAAGTGGTAACGATATTTACTCTTATTTGAAATATGAGTCTGGAGTTCATCGAGTACAGAGAATTCCTAAGACAGAAACTCAGGGAAGAGTGCATACGTCAGCCGCAACAATAGCTGTATTGCCGGAAGCAGAAGAAGTAGACATACAAATAAAAGATTCAGATTTAAGAATTGATGTTTTTAGAGCTGGGGGTCCTGGGGGTCAATCAGTTAATACAACTGATAGCGCAGTTAGAATTACCCATGTTCCCACCGGAGTTGTTGTAAGCCAACAAGACGAAAAGTCACAACATAAAAATAAAGCTAAAGCTTTAAAAATTTTAAGATCCAGAGTTTATGAAGCTGAAAAAAAGAAAAAAGATAATGAGAGATCAAGTAACAGAAGAAGTCAAATTGGAACTGGGGACAGGTCTGAGAGAATAAGAACTTATAATTTTCCTCAGGGTAGGGTAACAGATCACAGAATTAATCTGACACTTCATAAACTAGATGAATTTTTAAGCGGAGAAATTCATGAGGAAATGAATCAACAATTAAGATTAAAAGAACAAGATATAAAACTTCAAAATTTAAACTGATGGAAATATTAAAATTAATAAATGTTGGATCAAAACAATTAAAAGATAGCAATATTTGTTCACATATTCTTGATTCTGAAATTTTACTTTCAGAAGTTTTAAATAAAACAAGAGAGGAATTATTAGTTACTCATAATAGAAAAGTTGAACACAATAAAGTTAAAAAATTTAAAGATTTAATCAAGAGACGATCTACAAAAGAACCAATAGCTTATATCTTAAACCAGAAAGAGTTTTGGAGCAAAAAATTTCATGTAAGTAGTAACACGTTAATTCCTAGAATTGAAACTGAGTTAATGGTTGAAAAAATAGTAAAAATTTTTAAAAAAAAAAAGAGTATATTTATTCTTGATATAGGTACAGGTTCTGGTTGTATATTATTGAGTATATTAAGTGAATTAAAAAATTCAAAAGGGATTGGCATTGACAAATCATCTAAAGCTATTCAAGTAGCCAATAGAAATTCAATTAACCTTAAGCTTAGCCAAAGAGCAAAGTTTTATTCGAGACCTTTAGACGAGTTTTATAATAATAAATTTGACTTAATTGTCTCTAATCCGCCCTATATAATGCGAAAAGAAATAAAAAATTTAAGCGAGGATATTAAAAAATTTGAACCTAAATTAGCTTTAGATGGTGGAAATGATGGGCTTGACGTTATTAAAAAAGTTATCTACAAATCGAAGAATATCTTAAAAGTTAAAGGTATGCTCTCCTTAGAAATAGGAAATGAGCAATTTAAAAAAGTTTCAAAAATATTAAACGAAAACAAATTTAAGACTAAATATTTAGTTAAAGATTATCGAGATAATATAAGATGCGTAATATCAACATTAGAAAAATAAAACTATAACTTTGATTTTGATCAATGAACAATAACAGAAGAAGATCTTTTAGAGCAAGATCACAAAAAAATAATTACAGAAGGAGAAATGGATCAATTAATTCTAATGGTGGAAGTAACTTTAATAATGGAAATATGAATTTTAATAGAAATGGTTCTATGACAAATCCTCATAATGTAGAAAAAACTGTACAGAAATTTCAACAATTGGCTAAAGATGCACAAAGTAGTGGAGATCCCGTTATGGTAGAGAATTATTTGCAACACGCCGATCATTATTCAAGAAGATTAGCAGAATTAAATGAAAGAAATAGGGATAATCACAACTCTGAAAAAATCAACATATCTACTGAAAACTTTTCAAAAGACTCATCTAAAGAATAAATAAGTTATTCTTCAAATTTTTATCTTAATTCGGAAAGTTTTAAGTCAATTTTAATTCTTGCTAATTCAAATTTTTCTCTTACTTTCCCTTTTAATATTTTTCCTGAAGGTAGTTTAAGTTTTTGTGAATTAACTTTTTTACCATTTACAACCACTTCATAATGAAGGTGAGGCCCGGTAGACATACCTGTAGATCCTACGTAACCAATTATTTGACCTTGCTTAACTTTTCTTCCTTCTTTAATACCTTTAGCAAAACTTTTCATATGTGCATAGATAGTTTCATAAGTAGAGTTGTGTCTTATCTTAACACAATTTCCACCACCACCGCACCATCTTGCTCTAGTTACTGTTCCAGCACCTGACGCCATAATTGGAGTACCACTTGGGGCAGCAAAGTCTGTACCTCTATGCATCTTGTTGTAACCCAAGATTGGATGTTTTCTCATACCAAATCTTGAAGATAGTCTTGCCCCGTTAATTGGAGTCTTCATGAGAGATTTTACTATACTTTTTCCTTTAATGTCATAAAAACCAAATTCTTTATTATCATTAAAACTATAAAGGTTAATTTCAGAACCGTTTACAAACATTGAGGCATAAATTATTTTACCAGTGTCTTGAACTTTATTATTATCATCTACAAATCTTTCATACAAAATTTCAAACCAGTCTCCTTTTCTTATATCTCTTTGAAAATCTACTTCAAAACCAAATATTCTAGCAAATTCAATAATTATATTTGGCTCTAGACCTTCATTCATTGCTGAGCTATATAAATTATTTTTAATTTCACTCTTTATTACTACTTCTTTTTTGTAAAGTTTGAGTACATTTTCTTTTATAATAAAACTATCTTGGCTTTTTCTTATTTCAATATTTAAAGTATTATTTACAGGATATAAAAGATTTACAACTGTATTTGTTTCGTCATCAAATTTTTTTAAAACAAGAGTTAGTTTTTTACCAGCATATATATTAGCAAGTTTTTTTTGTTTCAATTTTTCAGAGATGGTTTTTATTTCTGTAGGACTTATCTTCATTTTGTTAAGAATTTTTTCAATAGAGTCGTTATTTTGAATTATGTACTCTACCTCTTTATAAGGACTGTTAATTTTAGATAAAAAATAGCTACTTAAGTTTGAAAAATCTTCTGTTTTAATTAGAGAGTTAATATTTTGAACTTCTCTTTTCGTTTTCTTATTGACTAAGTTTAAAAAGCTTATGAAAATCAAAAATAAAAGTATTAATAAGAAGAAATAAAGGAAGTAGTTCCAATTCAAAACACCATAATTGTTATTTTTAGCCTCTTCACCTCTAAATTTTTTAAAAAAACGACTTAAAAATTCATTTAACGCCATAGTTGTGTTCTATAAAAATTAAACCGAGTTTGCAATCTAGTTTCCAAGGAAGTAAGTCAGAAAAGCTTATATTTCCTGGCTTTTATCGTTAATATACGCCTTGACTTATAACATAATTGTAATAAAACCAGCCCTCACCTCAATCCTAAAACTTTTTAATAAGGCCAGAGGTGTGTAGATTTTAAGCATAAAATCTTAGCTTTTTTAAATTGTAAATTTTTAAGAAGAGAAGTGTGGACGGCTAGGTTGATAAAGAAATTGTCGTACACGCTTCAACATGTATAAATAATTCGAATGTTATTTATATGAAGCTAGTGTGCGCCGTTATTAAACTTGAGAGTTTGATCATGGCTCAGAACGTACGCTGGCGGCACGCCTAACACATGCAAGTCGAACGCAGTAGCAATACTGAGTGGCAAACGGGTGAGTATAATGTGGGAATCTGCCTTTTGGTTTGGAATAACACGGGGAAACCTGTGCTAATACCGGATAAGCCCTTACGGGGAAAGTTTTAACGCCGAAAGATGAGCCCGCACTTGATTAGCTAGTTGGTAAGGTAAAAGCTTACCAAGGCAATGATCAATAGCTGTTCTTAGAGGAAGACCAGCCACATTGGGACTGAGACACGGCCCAGACTCCTACGGGAGGCAGCAGTGGGGAATCTTGCACAATGGGGGAAACCCTGATGCAGCGATGCCGCGTGAGTGAAGAAGGCCCTTGGGTTGTAAAACTCTTTCGTCGGGGAAGAAAATGACTGTACCCGAATAAGAAGGTCCGGCTAACTTCGTGCCAGCAGCCGCGGTAATACGAAGGGACCTAGCGTAGTTCGGAATTACTGGGCTTAAAGAGCTCGTAGGTGGTTAAAAAAGTTGATGGTGAAATCCCAAGGCTCAACCTTGGAACTGCCATCAAAACTTTTTAGCTAGAGTGTGATAGAGGTAAGTGGAATTTCTAGTGTAGAGGTGAAATTCGTAGATATTAGAAAGAACACCAAATGCGAAGGCAACTTACTGGGTCACTACTGACACTGAGGAGCGAAAGCATGGGTAGCGAAGAGGATTAGATACCCTCGTAGTCCATGCCGTAAACGATGTGTGCTAGACGTTGGAAATATATTTTTCAGTGTCGCAGCGAAAGCGTTAAGCACACCGCCTGGGGAGTACGACCGCAAGGTTAAAACTCAAATGAATTGACGGGGACCCGCACAAGCAGTGGAGCATGTGGTTTAATTCGAAGATACGCGCAGAACCTTACCAACACTTGACATGTTCGTCGCGAGCCTAAGAGATTAGGCTTTTCAGTTTGGCTGGACGAAACACAGGTGCTGCATGGCTGTCGTCAGCTCGTGTCGTGAGATGTTGGGTTAAGTCCCGCAACGAGCGCAACCCCTACTTTTAGTTGCCACCATTTAGTTGGGCACTTTAAAAGAACTGCCAGTGATAAGCTGGAGGAAGGTGGGGATGACGTCAAGTCCTCATGGCCCTTATGTGTTGGGCTACACACGTGCTACAATGGCACTTACAATGGGAAGCAAAGAGGTGACTCCAAGCTAATCCCAAAAATGTGTCTCAGTTCGGATTGTACTCTGTAACTCGAGTACATGAAGCTGGAATTGCTAGTAATCGCGGATCAGCGCGCCGCGGTGAATACGTTCCCGGGTCTTGTACACACCGCCCGTCACACCATGGAAGTTGGTTACACCTTAAGGCAAAGCTTATACCTTTGACTACGGTACGATCAGCAACTGGGGTGAAGTCGTAACAAGGTAGCCGTAGGGGAACCTGCGGCTGGATTACCTCCTTTCTAAGGAAGACCAAAAATTTTCATTTGGTCTTAAAAAATTAAGTTAATGTGGCCGTCCTCATTTCTCTTCTTATTAATAAAGTGTCTCATAAATGCTTAGGGGCCGGTAGCTCAGGTGGTTAGAGCGCACCCCTGATAAGGGTGAGGTCGGACGTTCGAGTCGTCCTCGGCCCACCATTTTTCACGGGGGATTAGCTCAGCTGGGAGAGCGCCTGATTTGCATTCAGGAGGTCAGCGGTTCGATCCCGCTATCCTCCACCAAAATTGACACTTTTAGTTTTTTTAAATTGTAAATAACAAATATCAATTTTGATTGTTCATGTTTGAACG
>CACCPR010000010.1 GCA_902548045.1 uncultured Pelagibacteraceae bacterium | reverse complement strand
TGAGTGGAAAATAAGTTTAATTTAATGAGTCAACTAATCTTTAAATTTCCTTTTAAAACAAAATATTATGAACACGACTATTACGTTTCAAGTAACAATTTTTCAGCATATAGATTGGTTGAAAGTTGGCCTAATTGGCCTGGTAAATGGTTAAATATTTTTGGTCCTAAAGGATCTGGTAAAACCCATCTTTCTAATATTTTTATAAAAAAGATAAATTCTTATTATGTTGAAGCTAAAGATTTCAATGATAATGATATTATACCGAATATAGAAAACAAAGAATGCTTAATTATTGATAATTACGAAAATAATATTGATGAAAATACACTTTATTCATTATTAAATTTTTTAAAGCAGTCAAATAAATATGCCATTATCAATTCTTTGGACTCTGTAAAAAATATAAATATTAAACTTAAAGATTTAAAATCAAGATTAAGTAGTTTCATCGATGTTGGTATTGAATTACCCACAGACGAATTGCTTAGAGTAATAATTTCTAAGTACTTCTCTGATAAACAAATAGAAATAACCCCAAAAATATCTGAATATATAATTAAAAATATAGAACGATCGTATGAAAAAGTATTTAAATTTATAAAAGAAATTGACGATTTGTCTTTATCTTCTGGCAAATCGATAAATATTAATTTAATAAAAAAAGTATTAATTAATAATGAATAAATATAGATCTCATAATTGTTCTGAATTAACTGAAAAAGACTCAGGAAAAAGAATTTCAATATCTGGTTGGCTGCATAGAAAAAGAGACCATGGAAATTTATTATTTATAGATTTAAGGGATCATTATGGCTTAACTCAATGTGTAATAGAAAATAATAATAAACTTTTTCCGGTTTTAGAAAAAATTAAACCGGAGTCAGTTCTTACTATTACTGGAAAAGTAGTAAAAAGAGAAAAAGGAACCGAGAATGCTGAACTAAGCACAGGTAAAATAGAAGTTAATATTCAAGAAATAAAAATTTTATCAGAGTCAAAAGATTTGCCTATGCCTGTATTTGGTGAGCAGAATTATCCGGAAGACATAAGATTAAAATATAGATTTTTAGATCTTAGAAGAGATGAAATGCATAAAAATATTATTTTAAGATCAAAAGTAATATCATTCATAAGATCTGAAATGTTAAAATTAGGTTTTTTAGAGTATCAAACTCCAATTTTAACCTCTTCAAGTCCTGAAGGAGCAAGAGATTTTTTAGTGCCTAGTAGATTAAATCCAGGAAAATTTTACGCTTTACCTCAAGCACCACAACAATTTAAACAATTAATTATGGTTTCAGGATTTGACAAGTATTTCCAAATTGCTCCATGTTTTAGAGATGAAGATGCAAGAGCTGACAGAAGTCCAGGAGAATTTTATCAGCTAGATATAGAAATGTCATTTGTAGAACAAGAAGATGTTTTTAAAGTAATAGAAACTTTGATGGTAAGCTTATTTAAAAAATTTTCATCAAAAAAAATAGTGTATAATAAATTTCCTAGAATACCCTACCAAGAGTCTATGTCTCTATATGGAACAGACAAACCAGATCTAAGAAATCCTTTGTTGATCAAAGATATCACAAAAATTTTTACAAGAGATGATGTAAAATTTGAAATTTTTAAAAAATTAGTAAAACAAGGCTCTATTGCCCGATGTATAGTAACAAAAAATACTAAAGATAAACCTAGAAGTTTTTTTGATAACATTGACAAATGGGCAAAAGAACAAGGAGCATCTGGTTTAGCTTATTTTACGATTGAAAAGGATAAAAACATCATTGGCAAAGGTCCGGTAGGTAAATTTTTTAGCGAAGAATCCTTAAAAGAAATAATGAAAGTTTGTGGAGCAGAAGTAGGGGATAGTATATTTTTAGCTTGTGGAAAAATCAAAGAAATTGAAAAAATTTTATCGATTGCAAGAGATAAAATCGCAAAAGATCTTAATTTAATTGATGAGGATCAATTCGCTTTTTGCTGGATTGTTGATTACCCAATGTATGAACTTGATGAACTAACTCAAAAAATTGTTTTTAGTCATAATCCATTTTCAATGCCACAGGGAGATACAGATAAAATAGACTTTACTAATCCTCTAGAAATAAAAGCCTTTCAATACGACATCGTTTGTAATGGTGTAGAGCTATCATCCGGAGCAATAAGAAACCATGTGCCTGAATTAATGTATAAACTTTTTTCGGTAGCAGGTTATAGCAAATCAAAAGTTGAGGAAAAATTTAGCGGAATGTTAAACGCCTTAAGTTACGGAGCCCCTCCACATGGCGGAATAGCTCCAGGCATAGATAGAATAGTAATGTTGCTAGCTAATGAAAAAAATATAAGAGAAGTGACTTTGTTTCCAATGAACCAAAATGCTCAAGATTTAATGATGGAAGCCCCTTCTGAGGTTGAAGAAAAACAATTAAAAGAACTCAGTATCAAAACAGATATAAAAAAAAGTTAATTTTTAGATTTCAAGTTTATACGTACATCAGAAAGATCAACTAATTTTTCTTCATAATTACTTCTTACAAATCCTTTTGAAGTAATATTTTTTACTATTTTTAAAAATTTATCATCAGTAGTTTCATCTGCAATATTTTTACTACTAGCAATAGAAGGAGTATGGGCTAATTCTTCTTTACCCAAATACGAAATTGCTAATTCTCTAAATACATAATCTAAAATAGAAGATGCACTTAAAATTCTGTCGTTTCCTATTACATTTCCAGAAGGTTCAAATTTAGTGTCAATAAATGCATCAACATATTCATCTAAAGGAACACCATACTGAAGACCAAGTGATATTGCGATAGCGAAATTGTTCATCATAGCTTTCACCAATTCTCCCTCTTTATTTGTGTCTATAAATATTTCTCCAATTTTTCCATCATCGTATTCTCCGGTATGTAGATATACTTTATGATCTCCAATTTGAGCTTTTTGAATATATCCTTTTCTACGATCGGGCATTTTGAATCTAGCGTTATTTTTTACCTTAACAAAATTATTATCGTTTTTAGAAATTTGTTTATTATTATTAATAACTTCTTTTGATACAGCTGAAGATAATAAGCTTTCAGTTTGATCAATTTTTTTTGAGGGCTCTTTTTTATTTCCAACTTTTTTTGTTTTTCGATTATTCAGCTTTACATCTATTACTTCGACCTCTCCATCTTTTCTTGAGTCAATTTTTGATAACTCTTGGTCATTAAGACTCTCTAAATTATGTATCGTTTTGAAGGTACAAGTATAATATGTTTCAACTATAAATTTTTTCATTTTAAAAGGAATCTATTTGTAATCATATATAGCAAATATACAAACTGTCTGATATAAATAATTATACACTTATTAAGTGTGTGGATTTAAAACATCAAAATGATCATAAAAATAATTTTTACTTGGTGGAACAGGCAGACATTTGGAACTTTACTTAAAACTCTTTTTTTCGGAAAACTTGTAGGTAAAGATGAATTCGGTAATAAATATTATAAAAATAAACAAGATGAAAGATGGGTGATATATTCAAAAAATATTGAGGCTACAAATATTACTTCAGATTGGTATATGTGGATGCATCATACAATTGACAAAGTTCCGGATCAAAATGAGAAAAAATATGATTGGCAAAAAAGTCATATTGCTAATACAACTGGCTCTAAAGATAGTTATAAACCTACAAAAATTAAGAAAGAAAAGAAGACTGAAAAATATGAATCTTGGAAATAATATTACAATTATATTAATTATTATTCTGTTTTTTTTTAATTTAGTCTCTATATCTAAAGCTGAAGATAAAATTTTAAGTTCTCCATTAATCAATTTAGATCAACTAGAACCGAGTTTTGAAGAAGTAGAAGAGGAGTTTAAAGATGAGAACAATAAAAAAATTATTAAAAATAAAAAACAATTTTCAACAATAAACAAATTTTCTGCGAAATTTATTGGACTTGATAAGATAACCGCCAAAACTTTAGAATTTACAATAAATTTAGGTGAAACAAAAAAATTTGGCCCACTAGAAATTAAATTGTTAAAATGTGGAAAAATCAAATCAGAAAATATAATTGATAATGTGGCTTATCTGCAGGTTAAAGATGTTTCAGAAAATGAGAATGAAAAAGTTTTTATTTTTAATGGATGGACTTTTTCATCAGATCCCTCACTAGCACCTTTTGATCATGCAATTTATGATTTGCAACTTATAAATTGCAATAAAGCTTAAAAAAATTTTTCTTTTCCAAGCCAATTAGTGTCGAAATCAGAGTTAATAAATTTTTCGTGATTTAGTATTTTTTTATGAAGATCGATTGTTGTTGTTATACCTTCCAAAACAAATTCATCTAACGATCTTAAAGTTCTTTGTATTGCTTCTGACCTATTTCTTCCTTTACAAATAACTTTTGCAATTAGACTGTCGTAATAAGGTGTAATTTTACACCCTTGGTAAATAGACCCATCTACTCGAGTTCTAAAACCTGATGGTTGGTGACAAACACTAATTACACCTGGGCTAGGTTGAAAATCTAAAGCTGGATTTTCTGCATTAATTCTACATTCAATAGAATGTCCTCTAGGATCTATGTCATTTTGCTTTAAAGCTGTATCTCCAGTAAAAGCTATCCATAGTTGTTCTTTAACGATATCGATACCTGTTTGAACCTCAGTAACTGGGTGTTCAACTTGTACTCTCGTATTCATTTCTAAAAAATAAAATTTTCCGTTTTCGTAAATAAATTCAACTGTTCCTGCTCCTTCATAGCCAATTTGTTCAACCATTTTAACTGTTTTTTCTAATAGATCTTTTCTTTGTTCATCCGTTAAAACTGGACTAGGAGTTTCTTCAATTAATTTTTGATGCCTTCTTTGAACAGAACAATCTCTTTCTCCTAAATGTACAGTTTTATTCTTTCCAGACATAATCTGAACCTCAATATGTCGAGGGTGTTTAAAATATTTTTCTATATATAATTCATCATTTCCAAAATATTTTTTAGCCTCATTTTTAGCTGTAGAAAATAAATTCTCTAATTGACTTTCTTCTTCAACTACTTTCATTCCTTTTCCACCACCACCACCTGCTGCTTTTATCAATACTGGATATCCTATATCTTTACATATTGACTTAGCTTCAGAAAAAGATTTAACTCCACCTTCCGATCCTTCAATTATTGGCAAGCCATATTTTTTTGCAATTCTTTTAGCTTCTATTTTATCTCCCATTTTTGAAATTAAATCTGAACTTGGCCCAATAAATTTAATACCATGTTTGTTAACTATATCTGCGAATCTGGAATTCTCAGATAAAAATCCATAACCAGGATGAATAGCCTCTGCTCCTGTCAAATCTACAGCTGACATAATTGATGAGATATTTAAATAACTATTCTGTGGCTGATGGGATCCTACACATACGCTTTCATCGGCTAATCTTACGTGCATTGAGTCAGAGTCCACATCAGAGTGAATAGCTACTGTTCCTATTCCCCATTCTTTACAAGCTCTTATTATCCTGACAGCAATTTCTCCTCTATTAGCAATCAAAACTTTTTTAAACATTATTTATTTAAGGACAATTAGAGGCTGACCAAACTCTACTGGCTGTCCATCATTCACCAAGATTTTTTTTACTATACCATCATTTGTTGAAGGCACGTGGTTCATAGTTTTCATAGCTTCAACTATCATTATAGTTTGACCTTTTTTTATTTTATCTCCAACTTCAACAAATTTTTTCGCTCCTGGTTCAGGTGCTAAATAAGCAGTTCCAATTATTGGAGATTTAACTCTTATTCCTTCCCCGTCTCCCTCAACGGATTTGTTTAAAACAGCCTTGTTAGGAGAAACAACAGCAGATGATTTGATTTGTTCAAAATTTTTAGTATTTTTCGAAACTTTGACTCTTGTTTGACCGTCTTGATATTCAAGCTCTGTTAAATTAAATTCACTAAGATGGTCAACTAGCTCTTTAATTAATTTTTTATCAATTTTCATTTTTTTAAATAATTGTTCATTGCTCCTAAAGCCATTATATATCCATCAGTACCAAAGCCACATATAACGCCTGTAGCTATTTTGCTTATCAACGATTTATGCCTGAATTCTTCTCTATTGTAAATATTAGTTATGTGCAATTCGATAATCGGTATTTTTAATATCTTTAAAGCATCATGAATAGCCACAGAAGTGTGTGTGTATCCACCAGCATTTATAATCAAACCAAGAAATTCTTTTCTGACTTGTTGAATTTTTTCAACCAACTCTCCTTCTACGTTTGATTGAAAAAAAGACAATTCGATATTGTTTTTTTTTGCAAATTCTTTGCAATTATTCTCAATATCCTTCAATGTTATAGTTCCATATTTTTCTTTTTCTCTTTCACCTAAAAGGTTGAGGTTTGGGCCATTAAGAATTATAATTTTATTCATCATAAATTTTATAAATTAATTAGTTAACTCAATTATGGCAAAAATACAATTAAATGGAAAAAAAATTGAAATAAAGTCTAAATTTTCAATCTATCAACTATTAAAAAAATTTAAACTTAACAACAAAAAGGTAGCTATAGAGCATAATGGAATTATTATTCCCAAAGCAAACTTTAAAAAAAAATATTTAAAAAGCAACGATAAAATTGAAATAGTACATTTTATAGGCGGGGGATAATTTGAAGAGAGATGTATTGAAAATTGGAAATTTAAAATTAAATTCCCGATTAATAGTAGGCACTGGCAAGTACAAAAATTTCGCAGAAACAGCAAAGGCTGTAAAAGCATCTGAAGCAGAAATGGTAACGGTAGCTGTAAGAAGAATAAATATTCTTGATAAAAAAAAACCAATATTGACAGACTATCTTAGTCCTAAAAAAATTATTTATTTACCAAACACAGCTGGATGTTTTAATTCAAAAGAAGCACTAAGAACACTTAGACTTGCAAGAGAAATGGGAGGATGGAAACTAGTCAAATTAGAAGTTTTAGGAGATAAAAAAACTTTATATCCAAATATGATTGAAACACTAAAGTCTACAAAAATACTTGTAAAAGAGGGTTTTAAAGTAATGGTTTATTGTACTGATGATCCATTACTCGCCAAAAAATTAGAAGACTCTGGAGCGGCAGCTATAATGCCTTTAGCTTCTCCAATTGGTTCAGGTCTAGGCATACAAAATAAAATAAATATTTCTTTGATCATAAAACAATCAAAAGTACCCGTGATAGTGGATGCAGGAATAGGAACTGCTTCAGATGCGACTATCGCTATGGAAATGGGCTGTGATGGAGTGTTAATAAACAGTGCGATCGCCAATGCAAAATATCCAGTAACTATGGCTAAGGCCTTTAAGAATGCAGTTATTTCAGGAAGAGACTCATTTTTAGCAGGTAGAATGAAAAAAAACTTTTTTGCAATCCCTAGCTCTCCAACCGACGGCTTGATTTAATTTCTTTTTTTTCTTCTCACCCATAATGTTCGAAGTTGAGTTCTTTTTTTTTTTACCGTTTTAGATTTTTTTAATTTTTTTTCGGCTAATTTTAAGTTTCCAGATTGCTTATCTAGCTTTTTTCTATCTTTTGTAATTTCTTTGACCAAATTTATCTTATCTAAATCCTCTACTGAGTTTATTATTTTTTTAGACTTATTGAAAAGATCTATTTTATATTCAGGTATAATCATTTTTGCATCAGCTAAAAACTCAATTTTAAACGAATATTTTTTTTGAAAATATTCAATTTCTTTAGACAAATTATTTTCTATATATAATTTTACTTTTTCAGGTATATAAGTTTTTATTATTTTTACTTTATTAGTAAAAGATACGAGTTCAATTTTTTTTATAATCTTATGAGCAAAAGAGTCTAAGGATAGCATAGTTTCCCAACTAATTGATCCCTCCCTAAGTCTTTGCCTTGTCATTTCTAAAAGTCCAAAATTACTAATTCTACCAACTTGAATTCGAGCCCTATCTTTACGAATACTTTCTCTCATCTTTTTTTCAACTGAACGTCTATTATAAAAGTTCATCATATCTATAAAATCAATCACAATTAATCCTGATAAATCCCTTAGTTTTATTTGACGTGCTATCTCTTCAGCAGCTTCTAAGTTTGTATTTAAAGCTGTTTTTTCAATATTTATTTGTTTTGTAGATTGACCAGAATTTATATCTATAGCCACTAACGCCTCTGTAGGGTTAATAACTAAATAGCCACCTGATTTTAATTTAACTATTGGTTCAAATATATTGTTTAACTCTTTTTCAATATTTGCATCATGGAACAAAGGAATTTTACCTCTATATTTTTTAATATATTTTACGTTTTTCGGCATTAATTCTTTCATAAATTTTTTTGCTTTTTGGTATGCCTCACTTCCATCAATATAGACATTTTTTGTATCATCATCATACGTATCTCTTAAGGTTCTTTTAATTATATCTCCTTCCTCGTATACCAAAGATGGAGCATTTGAATTTAAAGCTCTATCTCTAATTTCCTCCCAAGTTTTAATTGTATTTTGAAAATCTTTTTCAATTTCATTTTTTGATTTATTCGCACCTGCTGTTCTAACAATTACACCCATACTTTTAGGAATTTCTATTTGGTTCAAAATATTTCTTATTTTTTGTCTATCTGAAGAATTGAAAATTTTTCTAGATATTCCTCCACCCTTAGGAGTATTTGGCATTAATACAATATACTTTCCTGCTAATGAAGCAAATGTTGTCAAAGCAGCTCCTTTCTGACCTCTTTCTTCTTTTATAACTTGGATCAATATTACTTGTCCTGGTTTGATAACTTCTTGAATCTTATATTTTTTTAACCCATATGAACTTTTTAATTCTTCTCTGTATTCCTTTTTTTTCTCTTCTTCATTATTAATTATATTTTTATCTTCTTCATTTTCTTCCGTGGATTTACCATTTGTTTTCTCTAAATTTTTATTGTTTGGTAAATCTTCTATTGCTGTATTTTTTAGATTTTCTCTAATTTTTTCTTCAGCATTTTTAATTTTTTCTTTGTCTTCGGAGGGGATTTGGTAATAGTCAGATTGAATATCATTAAAAGCCAAAAAACCATGTTTTATTCTTCCGAAATTAACGAAAGCTGCTTGTAACGAAGGCTCAACTCTGCTTATGGTTCCAAGATAAATATTATTTTTAAAATTTAATTTATTTTTATCTTCAAATTCATATTCCTCGATAGAGGTACTGGATTTAAGAACAATACGAGTTTCATTTGGATGCGAAGCATCAATGTATAAATTTTTTTCCATTTTAGGTGAATTCCTTTTAATCTGTTGAATTTTGTAAAAACGTAATTTGTCATAATTAAATATTATACAATTTTCTGCCCAAATGCACCTATAATAACTTTTTGATGCCCTAAGATAGCCAAATTTTATGCATTAATATATTTAAGATGTTTAAATTTCTAAATTTTTCAGTAAAATTTTTTATAATTTTTGCTTTAGTCTGCTTATTTTTTGCGTTTTCTACCTTATGGTATTTTTCAATTGGGTTACCAGATTATAAAAAACTCTCAAATTATCAGCCTCCAATTTCTAGCAGAGTGTATTCAAATGATGGAAAATTGATAGCAGAATACGCTATAGAAAAAAGGTTATTTATTCCATATGAGTCTATTCCAAAAAAGGTAATTAATTCATTTCTATCTGCTGAAGATAAAAATTTTTTTAATCACCCAGGTGTTGATGCTAAAGGAATTTTAAGAGCTTTAATTAAAAACATAAAAAACATTAATGCCAATAAAAGATTAGAGGGAGCTTCAACTATAACTCAACAAGTGGCTAAAAATTTTTTATTAACAAATGAGGTCTCTTTAAACAGAAAAATTAAGGAGGCAATTTTAGCTTTTAGAATTGAGCGAGCTTATTCAAAGGAAAGGATTATAGAATTATACTTAAATCAAATTTATTTGGGCCAAGGCACCTATGGAATTGCAGCAGCAAGTTTAGAATACTTTGACAAGTCAGTTAAAGATCTTAATTATGTAGAGGCTTCATTACTGGCAGCTTTACCAAAAGCACCAAGTAAATACGATCCATTTAAATATCCTGAAGTTGCAAAGTTTAGAAGAAATTTGGTGCTTAAAAATCTTAAAGATAATAATTACATTTCAAAAAAAGAATTTGAAAAATTTAAAAATTCTAAGATTAAATTAAAAAGGAGAAAAATAGAGATTCTTAATGAAGCTAATTCTTATACCGAAGAAGTTCGAAGGTCTATTAACGAGAGATATGGATTTAAAAAACTTTACTCCGAAGGATTATCTATTAAAACTCCTTTAGATATTAGTTATCAAATTCAAGCAATTAAATCATTAAGAAAAGGTATAGAAGAATATGATAGAAGAAATGGCTGGAGAGGCGCAATAACAAATAAACTAAGAGATAAAAATTGGAAAAAAAAAATTAAAAATATCAAAATAGACCCAACATTAAATTGGAAAAAAGCAGAAATTATAAAAGTTAATGATTACGGATTAACTTTTAAAACATTAAAAGGTATTGAAAATAATATTTCTATTCAAAAACTTAAATGGGCCATTCCTACTAAAAAAAATATATTTGATCGATTTAAAATTGGAGACATCATTTTAGTTAAAGAAAAAAATGATGTTTGGGATCTAAAACAATATCCCAAAGTAAACGGTGGAATTGTTGTAATAAACCCTTACTCTGGAGATGTAAAAGCATTAGTCGGAGGATTTAATTTTAAGTCAAGTGAATTTAATAGAGTGACCCAAGCAAAAAGACAACCTGGATCAGCTTTTAAACCGATAGTTTACGCTGCTGCGTTAGAGAATGGATATTCACCTAATTCAATAATATTAGACGCTCCATTTGTAGAAAGCCAGGGAGTAGGACTAAAAGATTGGAAACCAGAAAATTACGGAAAAAAATTTTATGGACCTTCAACATTAAGAAAGGGGATAGAGTACTCTAGAAATTTAATGACAGTTAGAATAGCAAATGCACTTGGTTTAAATAAAATTTTAGAATTATCAAATAAACTAAATATATATAACGATATTCCAGAACTTCTATCAGTTTCACTTGGATCCGCAGAAACCTCTTTACTGAGCCTAACCTCAGCTTATGCTTCGTTCGCTAATGGTGGAAAAAAAATTTCACCAAATTTAATTAGCAGAATTCAGGATAGAAGAGGTAAAACTATTTTTAAATTAACTAACAAAAGATGTGTTGGTTGTGATAAATTTTCACATGACTCAGAGATATATCCTTTTATAAAATTAGACAATGAACAGGTATTTAGTGAAGAGACTGCTTATCAGATGACTTCAATTTTAGAAGGAGTAGTAATAAGAGGCACTGGAAAAAAATTGAAAGATTTGAAAGTACCAATAGCAGGTAAAACAGGTACGACAAATAATAATTTTGATGCCTGGTTTATTGGCTTCACATCAGATTTAGTTATTGGCGTTTATATAGGTTTTGATCAGCCAAAAACCTTAGGAAAGTATGAGACGGGCTCGAAGGCTGCTTTACCAATTTTTAAAGATTTTGTTGCTAACGCACTTTTTAAAGAAGATTTCAAGGAATTTAAAATTCCTGAAGGTATATACCTTACTTCATTAAATTATGACACAGGACTTAAATCTTCATTTGGAAACAAAAATACTATAGTAGAAGCTTTAAAAGTAAAAGATATTAACAATATAGATAATAACAAATTAATTTCTATAAGTAGTTATGATAAACTTATAAAGTATAGGCAATTTTATTAATGCAAAGTTTTGAAAATAAATTTCTACAAGTTGAAAAAACCCTTAAAAATATTAGGGGGTATCTTTGAAAAAAAAGATGTTAAATCAAAGCTTATTCACATTGAAAAAACTTTATTAAAAGAAGACTTCTGGAAAGATAAGACAAAAGTTAAAAAAACTGTCAAAGAAAAAAAAATTTTTGAGGACATATTAAATTCCTATAAAAAAACCTCGGATGACGTAGTTAACTTAAAAGATTTACACAATCTAGCTCAAGAAGAAAAAAATGAGGAAATTTTAAAAGATTGTGAGGATAAGATTGATCAACTAATAAAAGTAAGCAAAAAAATTGAAATTAATTGTTTTCTATCTGGAGAAAATGATGATTTTAATATTTACCTTGAAATACATGCAGGAGCTGGAGGAACCGAAAGCCAAGATTGGGCTGATATGTTAAGAAGAATGTATTTAAAGTGGTTTGATAAAAAAAAATTTAAATATGAAGTCATCAGTGAACATAAAGGAGATGAAGCAGGAATAAAATCGTCGACTTTAAAAGTTGATGGAGATTATCTTTATGGTTTGATGAGAGCAGAATCCGGAGTTCATAGATTAGTAAGAATATCCCCTTTTGACAGCGGGGCACGAAGACATACAAGTTTTGCAAGTGTTTGGGTATATCCAGCTATTGATGAAACAGTAAAAATAACTATTGATGAAAAAGATTTAAGAATTGACACTTATAGGTCAAGTGGAGCTGGTGGACAGCACGTTAATACAACTGACAGTGCAGTTAGAATAACACACATTCCAACAAAAATTGTCGTCCAATGTCAAAATGAGAGATCTCAACATAAAAATAAAGAAACTTGCTACAAAATGTTAAAAGCCAGGCTGTATGAATATGAAATGCAAAAAAGAGAAAAAGAAAATCAAAAAGAAATAAGTTCAAAAACAGATATTGGATGGGGGCACCAAATAAGATCATATGTCCTACAACCCTATCAATTGGTGAAAGATTTAAGAAATAAAGTAGAAAACTCAAATCCTTCTGATGTATTAGATGGTAATATTGATCAATTTATTGAAGCCGGAATAGTGAACAGATAATGAAAAAAATATTTTTTATTTCAATATTGCTTTTAATATCAGGATTTATTTTTTTAATAGCTATGCTGTCGACTACAGGCTATGAGACCAGCAAATTTAATAATATTATCTATAACAAAGTCAATGAAAATAATAAAAATATTTCTTTAAATTTAAAAACAATCAAATTTAAATTTGATATTAAAAATCTTAGTTTATATTTAGTTACAAATGATCCAAAATTGAAATTTAAAAATTTAAATATACCAATAAAAAATATTAGAATTTATTTAGATTTAACAGCTCTTATTAAAAAAGAAAACAAAATAAACAAGATTAAAGTTCTTTCGGGTGAACTTAATGTCGAGAAGTTAAAAACAATTTTGGTAAAAACAAAACCTTCAAGTTTAAATAGCTTTATTAATAACAAAGTAAAGAAGGGTAAATTAATTACTGAAATTGAATTTTATTTAAATAATAATCAAAAAATAGAAACTTTTATAGCTAAAGGGGAAGTTAAAGAGATGGAAGTAAATCTCATAAATAACTTACAAGTAAAAAACGCAAGCTTTAATTTTTTTGCGGACTCTACTGATATACTTATTAAAAATGTAAAGAGTGATACAGACGGCATTTTGATAAAAAACGGACATTTACAAATCCAAAAAAAAGAAAAAATATCTATTAAGTCAGATTTTAACTCAGAAATTAAAATAAACAAAAAAAATATAGAAAATTATTTGACTTTTATCAAAAATTTTGAATTTAAAAAAGAAGAGTTAAACTTAATGGCTAATATAGATCATTTCATCGATATTTCTTTTGACAATACTCTTAAAGTAACGAACTACAAGTATAGCAATAAAGGGAACATCAGTCAGTTATCCCTTAATCCAAAAAAACCCTTTAATAGTTTTTTATTAAAAAAAGATGTGAATGATCTCAGTTTTAAAAATGTTTCTTTAAATTCTAAATATAATTCAGAAAAAAAAAATAGCGTTGAAGCAAAAGGTAAATACAGTTTAAATAAAAATAATTTTCAAAGTTTTTACTTTAAAAATAATCTATCGAATCAACTTTCAAAAATTGAATTAGATTTTGATTTTACTGAAGAACTTTATATAGATATAATTAATTACAAAAAAAATAAACAAACTATAGCCAAAATTTCTACTGATTTTACAACAAAAAAAGACTTAATTTTTTTCAACAAATTTAAATATCAAGAGAGTAAAAATTTAATTTTAATTGATAATCTCAAAATAAATAAAAAAAATTTTACTGCGCTAAAAAAGATTCAAATTAAGACTTACAATAAAGAAAAATTGAATAATGATTTTGTTATAAATTTTGGGAAAATAATTAAAATTTCTGGGAATAAATATGATGCAAAAAATTTAAGTAAAATATTAAATCAGCCTTCAAAAAACAATATTTTTAAAAAAATCAACAAAGATATTGATATCAATTTACAGAATATCACAACTCCTTTATCTAAAAAATTAACAAATTTTAAGTTATTGGGGGTTATTCAAAATGGGAAATTTGTGAAGATTACCTCTAAAGGTGATTTTGGAAATAATAAATTTTTAGATATATCGATGAAAAATGATAAAAAAAGTAACAAAAAATATTTGGAAATATACTCAGATTTACCTCAACCTTTACTTTCTGAGTACAATTTTTTCAAAGGTTTATCCGGAGGTGTATTGATATTTACTTCTATCATTGAAAATAATAACTCTACTTCAAATTTAGTCATTGAAAATTTCAAATTAATTAATGCTCCAGGTGTTGTAAAACTTTTGTCACTCGCTGATTTTGCGGGACTTGCAGATTTGGCAGAAGGAGAAGGTTTATCCTTCGATAAAATTGATATTAAAATGACAAATAATAATGGATTCATTAAATTAAATGAACTGTATGCTGTAGGTCCTAGCATCTCTGTTCTAATGGAGGGTTATAAAGAAAATAATGGACTAACCAGTCTAAGAGGAACTCTTGTTCCAGCAAAAAACTTAAATAAATTTTTATCAAAAATACCTATTATTGGTGACATAATTATACCTAAAGAAGTTGGAGAGGGTTTATTTGGAGTTAGTTTTAAAATGAAAGGAATGCCAGGTAACATCAAAACTTCAATTAATCCGATAAAAACTCTTACACCTCGCTTTATAACTAAAGCTTTAGAGAGATCAAAAAAACCTAAATAATTTTTACTAGATAATGCTTTTTCTTGCCGAATGAAATTTTTAAAATTTTATCTTTTTTAAAGTCACTAATGTTAATAATTTTATTATCTTCAATGAGAGTCTCGTTATTTAATTTGATCGCTTTGCCTTTTATTGCTCTTCTAGCCTCACTTTTAGAAGATAAAATTTTATAAGATGAAAGTAAATCAACTACTTGAATACCTTTCTTTATATCGTTCTCTTTAATCTTGATTTCCGGAAGTTCTTTTCCTATACCACCAACTTCAAAAGTTTCTTTAGCTGTTTTTTCTGATTTTTCTGCTGCAGCCTTGCCATGAAGAATTTTTGTTGCTTCATTAGCAAGTAAAATTTTTAAATTATTTATATTTGTTTCGTTATTTGTAAGAATATCTATTTTTTTTGAACTTATTTCTGTAAAAAACTTTAAGAAATTTTTTACATCTTTGTCGTCTGTGTTCCTCCAAAATTGCCAATAATCATAAGGAGAAAATAAATCAGAATTTAACCAAACTGCCCCTTTTTCAGTTTTACCCATCTTAGCTCCAGAAGCTAAGGTTATTAGAGGGGTAGTGAGACCGTAAGACTCTTTTTTTAAAATTCTTCTAATCAATTCAACACCATTAACGATATTCCCCCATTGATCTGAACCTCCAATTTGTAAAATACATTTTTTATTTTTAAAAAGTTGATAGAAATCATAAGCCTGTAAAATCATATAATTAAATTCCATATAACTTAATGATTGTTCCCTCTCTAATCTAAGCTTAACACTTTCAAAAGTAAGCATTTTATTTATTGTAAAATGTTTTCCTATGTTTCTTAAAAACTCTATATAATTTAATTTTGCCAACCAATTATAATTATCGACAAATATCGGTTTAGTTTTTTTGTTCGAAGTATTTAAAATCTTATTAAAAACTTTTTTGATATTTTTTATATTCTTTTTTATTTCTTTATGATTTAAAATTTTTCTAGTTGAATCTTTACCTGATGGATCTCCAATAAGTGTTGTGCCTCCACCTAATAATACTATAGGGCGATGACCGTGTTTTTGCATTAATTTTAAAACCATTATTTGCAATAAACTTCCAACGTGAAGGCTAGCTGCTGTGCAATCAAATCCAATATAGGCGTTTATTGATTGTTTATTACAAATGTCATCTAATTTATCTAAATCTGTACATTGATTTAGATATCCACGCGACTGCATCTCTTGCAAAAAGGCATTTTTCATAGAACAATTCGTGTAATCCACTATTATACAAATATTATTATAAATAAATAAAAATATGAGCAAAGAATTCACATCTTTAGGTTTAATGAGCGGCACCTCTGGGGATGGCGTAGATGCCTCAATTATTCAATCAGATGGAGATAATACTTATAAAGTAATTAAAGATAAATATTTTGAGTACGATATAGAAACTTACCAAAATATCCATGATTTAAAAGACAAAATACACTCAGTTAATGACTTAAAAAAACTTTCTAAAGAAATCAAGGACCTTGAGAGAAACATTACTTTATTTCATGCCAAGGCGATCAAGGAAATAAGTCAAAACCAAAAAATTGATCTTATTGGTTTCCACGGCCATACAATTTACCATAATGCTCAAGAAAAAGTTTCAAATCAATTAGGAGATGGCAAATTACTCTCCCAACTAACGCAAAAAAATTTAGTCTACAATTTTAGACAAAATGATATTAACAACGGTGGAGAGGGGGCTCCACTGGCTCCAATTTTTCATCAAATGATCGCTAATAATCTAAAATTAGAATTTCCAATATGCATTCTTAATATAGGTGGTATATCAAATTTAACAATTATAGCAGGGACTGGTCAGTTGAATAAACTTAAAAGCAAAGACATTGGACCAGGAAATTGTTTGATTGACTCCTGGGTAAGAAAAAACTCTAAAAGCAAATATGATAAGGACGGTTTATTGGCAGCTAAAGGTTCCAAAAATGAAATTATTTTTGAAAATGCCCAGGATTTATTTACTAGGATTTCTCCTTTATCTAGATCCTTTGACGTAAACGATTTTGATATTTCTTTTGCTAGAGGACTTTCTTTAGAGGACGGAGCCACTACATTAACTTGCTTCACCGCAGAAAGCATAGCCTCGTCTATATTAGATATTTTAGGAACTGTTACTTTTAAATCTTTAAAAATACTTATTAGTGGTGGAGGTCGAAAAAACAAAACCTTAATTGAAAAAATTAAAAAAAAAATGACAAAAAATATTCTTATTAAAGATATAGACAATTATGGAATTAATGGAGACTTTATCGAGTCCCAAGCATTTGCTTTTTTAGCTATAAGATCGCTTCTCAATTTACCTATATCTTTTCCTAATACCACTGGTTGTTCTAAGCCTTGTACTGGAGGAGAAATTGTCAAATATTAGATAAGAGCAGTCTTTTCTTTAATATATTTTTCTATCTCAGAAGTTAGTTCTCTTTCTTTATTTTTGAAAAAGTGATTTGAATTTTTAATTTTAGAAAATATTACTTCGACACCCTTTTGACTTTTTATTCTGTTATCTAGTTCATTAATACTTTCTTTACTTACCAGCTCGTCATTCTCACTATATACTACCTGACCTGAAGTTGGACATGGAGCTAAAAAAGAAAAATCATATACATTTGGTTGAGGAGATACAGCTATAAAGTTGTTAACTTCTGGTCTTCTCATTATGAGCTGCATACAAATTAAAGACCCAAATGAAAAACCTGAAACCCAACACTGACTGTAATCTAAATTCTGTCTTTCTATCCAATC
>CACCPR010000009.1 GCA_902548045.1 uncultured Pelagibacteraceae bacterium | reverse complement strand
CTCCTTATGATAAAAATGAACCAAGACAATTAAAAGAATTAAAAAATTTTGTTAATAATTGGAATGGAAAAGGGAAAAATCTTATTCTTATAACTCACTACAGCATTATAACAGCCATTACAAATGCTGCCCCAAGTTCAGGAGAAATAGTGGTGACTGATAAAAATTTTAATGTTTTATCTACGATTACGACTAACTAGAAAAAAATAAAATAACCAATAATAATTAGTATTAAATACTCAAAAAAAGTCTTAATTCTAAAAAGAGTATCTTTATTTTCAAATTTATTGTTCAAATAAATAGATATTCTAGCAAATGCTAAATGTACTAAAATTATGGATAAGATTATTCCTAAAATAGCATGATAAAAAGAAAAGTTTTTTAAGCCATAAAAACACCCAGCAATAAACGTTAACCAAGATATATTAGTGACAAATAATGTAATTAATAATCCAGATCCCTTTTTAAAAATACTTTGGGATTTAATAAAAGTATAAGACCATAAAAGAGTAAACAAAAAACCAATATATTTAATTATCATGAGCCAATATTGTAATTGCGAGAGATATCAAAGGCAAATATAAAGAGAGTATGATTATTAAGCTAGCATTTGCATTTGGTGCAGGATTTATAAGTTTTTTGACACCTTGTGTATTACCAATCATCCCAGGTTATATCTCATATATAACAGGAAAAAATTTAATTGAAATAGAACAAGATAAAATGATTGTACTTTATAAAACAATTTTATTTTCTCTGGGATTCTCTTTGGTTTTCATAGCTCTTGGTGTTACCGCTTCGGCTGTTGGAAATATTTTATTATTTTTATCTAATGAATTAAGAATAGCAGCTGGAATAATAATAATTTTGTTTTCTTTACAAATGTTAGGTATTTTTAATTTTAAATTTTTAAATCAAGAAAAGCGTATTGATTCAAAAGGGTACAAGGATAATTATATATTTCCTTTTGTTGTTGGAGCAGCTTTTGCGTTTGGTTGGACGCCATGCATAGGACCTGTTCTTGGTTCTATTTTAGCTTTATCCGCAACTGAAGCATCGATTAGCAAAGGAATTCTTTTGCTTTCATTTTATTCTTTAGGATTGGCTATTCCTTTTATTTTATCTGGTTATTATATGAATAGCTTCTTAATTTCCAAAAAAGGTTTTGGTAAATACTATAATAGAATAACTAAAACAGGTGGGGTTATATTACTAATAACAGGAATTTTAATCGCTACTAATCAAATTCAAGTAATTAGTTATTACATTTTGACAACTTTTCCTTTCCTAACTAGTCTAGGTTAATGAGCGATATAACTGTTCTTGGAATATTTGTTGCGGATATAAGTTTTTCAGGAAACAAACTTCCAAGCACGGGAGAAACAATACTTGGTGATAGTTACAATGTAGGACCAGGAGGAAAAGGATGTAACCAGGCTATAGCAATCTCAAGGCTAGGTGGAAAAGTAAACTTTATCTCTAAGTTAGGCGATGATGATTATGGAAAGCTTGCAATCAACAAACTTAAAAAAGATAATATAGATACTTCAAACATTATTATTTCAAACAAACACAAAACAGGAGTTGCTGGTATTCATGTTGATAGAAATACAGGAAAAAATGCTATAACTGTAGTTAGAGGAGCTCCTTCAAGCTTAACCATAAATGAAATTGACACTAATTTATTTAAACAATCAAAAATATTTTTAACGCAATTAGAAATACCAATAGAAGTTACTTTACATTGCTTGAAAGCTGCAAAAGAACACGGATTAATAAATATATTAAATCCTGCCCCGGCTTGTAAATTAAATAATGATTTCTTTAAGTTAGTTGACTATTTTACACCTAATGAAACTGAAGCGGAGTTTTATACTGGAGTTAAAATCAACGATGAAAAAGATGCAAAAGTTAGCGCAAAGAAACTAATTGAGATGGGCATTAAAAAAGTAATAATTACCTTAGGTGAAAAAGGATTATTTTATTCAGACGGTGAGGAGGAAATTTATATTAAAGCAACTCCAGATAAAGCAATTGATACTACAGGTGCAGGAGATGCTTTTAATGGAGGTTTGGCCTTTGGGCTGCTTAAAGAAAAACCAATTAACGAGTGCTTAGAACTAGCAAATAAAGTTGCTGGAATTTCTACAACAAAACTTGGCGCTGGAGACGCGATGCCTTTTATTAAAGATTTAAAATGACAAAGAATAAGATCTTGATTTTATTTTTTTTAATCTTACCAAACTATTCTTTTGCATGTAATAAAGAAGATTTTCTAACGTTTGTCTCTGCTGAAAAAAACAAGTGTATAGCCCTACAGGCAATTGGTGAAATTAAGAAAAATAAAAAAAACTTAATTATATTTTTACACGGAGATTTATCTAGCGGCGCAAAACCTCCTGGGAAAAAAGGATACTGGAAATTAGGAAATGATTTGTTATCAGAAAGCGTTAATTTTTTCTTTCTTGCAAGACCTGGATATACATTAGACTCTGGGAGGAAATCCTATGGAAGTTATAAGGAAACAAGAAAAAATAAAACAAATTACAAATGGGAAAAATTAGAGTTAGTTGCGAAAGCTGCCCAAAATTTAAAAGAATACTACAATGCAAATAATCTAATTATGATTGGACATTCTGGTGGCGCATATACCTTAGCAACAATAAATGGTCGAATTCCAAAACTGATCGATAAAACAATACTAATCTCTTGCCCTTGCGAGTTTGAGATGTGGAAAAAAATGAAGGGTGAGCGTGTTTATAAAATGAAAACTTCACCTCATAAAAATATTGATAAAATTTCAAAAGACTCTCAAACAATAATTATTGTTGGCAAAAATGATAAAAATACTTTTCCAATTTTATCGATAAACTATCATGAAATGCTTGTTAAAAGAGATCTGAAAAGCGATCTATTTGTAATTGAAGGAAAACATTCGTCTGGTTCTTTAATAAACGCGTCTAAAATTATTAAAAAATTTATTGATTAAGATAGAAGTTTATCTAACTCACCACTTCTATTGGCTTCTTGAAGCTTATCATTTCCACCTATGTAGTGATCTCCTATGAATATTTGAGGAATAGTTCTTGCACCGTTGGTTCGTTGTAACATTTCTTTTGCTTTAGCCGGATCTTTCCATATATCTAATTCTTCTATTTCAACATTTTTTGTTTTTAGTAAAGCTTTTGCTGCTTCACAAAATGAGCAAGGATCTCCAGAATACATAGTTACCTTTTTCATAATTAATATATATCAGTAATTTTCACTTTTTCTCGTATTTTTTTTCGTCCTAATTTAAATTTTTTTCTGTGTTTTATACTTGTATTATGAACTCTTTTTCTCCAAAGTCTAAATGAACTTGGTTTGAGACTCTTCCTCATTAATTTAATTACTTCTGATTCATTCTTTCCAGTTTTTTCTTTTATTTCCTCAAATGTAATTCTGTCTGCCCAAGCAGCCCAAATAACCCAATCATGGTTATACTTCTTCGGCTCGGGATTTTTAATTCTTGTTTCTGGAATAAGACTTCTTTTCTTCATAAAAAATATATATACAATCTTATAATGTTTCCTGAAAATTACTTCATTTATATTCAGTTGATACTGTTTTATTTTATCACACCTGGCCCACCTCGAATTGTAATAGTTTCTAATACAATAAATTACGGGTTAAAAAAATCTGTATGGACTGCTTTTGGTGACATAACAGCTAATTTTGTTCAAGCTACGTTGGTTACTTTTTTCATTGGAAACTTGCTGATAGATAATCCAAGTATTTTCAAATATTTTAAATGGGCGGGTATTATTTATTTATTATATTTAGCCTATGAGACTTTTTCACAAAAAATTCAAAAGATAGATATTAGATATAAAAATGCAAAAAGTAATGTAGCTATGTTTAGAGATGGATTTATAGTTGCTGGTCTTAGTCCTAAAGCACTTGTATTTTTTGGTACAATTTTTTTAACTTTTATTAATTTTGAGAATAATGTAATTTCTCAATTTTTAATCTTAATTTTTACTTGGATGTCTTTAGATTTCTTAAGTTTAATGATTTATGGATTAGCTGCTCGTAAAATTGCAACTTGGCTCAAAAGTAATCCGAGAATATTAAATACAATCTCAGCGTGTGTATTAATTATTATAGCAATATATGTTGCTGTGACACAAAGCTATTAATTTATTCTTACTGTTGTTTTCGTCTCAATTTATTGTTTTAATAATTAGAATTAATTAATTAATTAACAAAGGGGAACTAATGAATAAACTAGTAAAACTATTTACTATATTTATTTCAGCTATAACTTTAACATTAGCAAGTATCTCTTCTTCTTTTGCAAAAGTTGAAGGTGAGTACATAGTGTTAGGTTCAGCGATATCTCTTACAGGAAAGTATTCTTCTAACGGAGTTCACACTCAAAATGGCTACAACATGGCTGTTGAAAGAATTAACAAAATGGGTGGAGTAAAAGTTGGTGGAAAAAGCTATAAATTTGAAATCATCTATTATGACGATGAGTCAAATCCTAAGAGAGCAGCTCAATTAGCTGAAAGATTAATTAAACAAGATGGCGTTCATTATATGCTTGGACCATACAGTTCAGGTTTAACGAAAGCCATTGCACCAGTAACTGAGAAATATAAAATTCCTATGGTTGAAGCAAATGGTGCATCTAGATCTTTATTTACTAAAGGTTATAAATATTTGTTTGCGGTGTTATCACCAGCTAACCAATACCTTGAAGTAGCTATTGATTTAGCAGTTGAAAAAAATGGTGGTAAACCAGTAAGAATTGCACAAGCATTTGAACAAGATGCGTTTTCACAAGACGTGAGATTAGGTATCTTGGATGCAGCGAAGAGAACTGGATCAGAGATAATTATCGATGATAAATTACCAAAAGAACTAAATGATATGGCAGCTACATTGGCTAAAGTTAAAGCAACTAAGCCAGATGTACTTGTAGTATCAGGCCACACTAAAGGTGCGTTAACTGCAATCAGACAAATAGCTGAGATGAAAGTTGATGTTCCTATGTTAGCGATGACACATTGTGATGCTGCGAAACTTTCTAAACAACATGGAAAGAAATCAGAATATGCTTTATGTGCTTCTCAGTGGCATAAAAACTTAAGCTATAAAGATAAGTTTTTTGGTTCAGGCAAAAAGTATGACAAAGACTTTAAAAAAGAATTTGGTTATGCTCCGCCGTACCAATCAGCTGAGTCATCTGCTGCTTTACTAGTGTTTAAAGATGCGTTCGAAAGAGCAAATTCTTTTGACAGAGATAAAGTAAGAGATGCTCTTAAAACTACTGAAATGCAAACTTTCTATGGAAATATTAAATTTGGTCCTGGTGGTCAAAATACGGCTAAACCAATGATCTTGTTCCAAGTAAGATGTAAAGGAGATGTATGTGAGAATAAAGTTGTTGCTCCAACTAAATGGGCATCTGACAAATTCTACCATCCAATTCCTAAGTGGTCTGAAAGAAGCTAATAACTTATAAATAATTTGAAAAAGCCCCTAGAAAACTAGGGGCTTTTCTTTTATAAGTTTTAAAATTTTATGGACTTTCTAATTTTTAAAGCTCCAATGTTAATGGTCCAAGCGTCATTGGACGGAATTCTTCTGGGTATTTTATTCGCTTTAATTGCATATGGCATGGCTCTTCAATGGGGAGTGATGAATATAATTAATATTGCTCAAGGTGATTTAGTAATTCTTGGAGGTTATATTGCGTATACAATGTATCTTGCTGGAATTCACCCGGCTTGGGGAGTTATTGTCTCTCCAATTATAATGTTTTTTGTGGGATGGGCGCTTTATAAGCTGGTAATAAACAAAGTTGTAGACCGCGACCTATTTATTTCGATTTTAGCAACTTTTGGTATTGCGATTGTGTTTCAACAGTTAATGAATTTTATTTTTGGTGCTGACGTAGTTGTAGCCCAGTCAGAATATGGAACAACAATGTTATTTGATAATTCAGTAACCTTACCAAATTCAAAAATATTTTCTGCTTTTATAAGTATTTTATATGCAGTAGCTTTGGTTATTTACATGAAAAAGTCTAGACTTGGACGAGCTATAAGAGCTACAGCGCAAAATGCTAGAGCTGCAAAAATTCTTGGTGTAGATACAGAAAAAGTCTATGCTGCAACTTTTGGTATTAACGCAGCGTTATGTGGAATTGCAGGGGCATTAATTTCAATCACGCTTACACTTCACCCTTATGTAGGACTCCCCTATACAGTTAGATCATTCATGATAGTTATTGTTGCAGGTTTAGGAAATTTACCAGCGGTGGCAGTTTCTGGGATGGGTTTAGGACTTTTTGAGGAATTTGCAGATTATATTTTAGGCACTGAATTTAGAATAGGAGCAGTGTTTATGCTTTTAGTCTTTATATTAGTTTACAGAAGATTTAAACTTTCAAAAAAAAGGGAGTATTTGAAATAAATGAATGCAGTTAAACAAAAAGATCTGATTTTATATTCAGGCCTAATAATCTTAGGTTTAGCAGCGCCATTTTTATTCTCTGCTTTTAAAGTTCAGCTTACATATCTTTGTGTTTTAATCGTTCTAGCGATGACTTGGAATTTACAAGGCGGGGAAATGGGCTACAATAGTTTTGGAAACATTCTTTTCTACGGTCTAGGCATGTATCTAACAGCATCAGTTCAAGTTGGCATGTTTTTTCCATTAGCAGAGTGGACGGAAAGTGGCGGAGAAAAAACGTTCGTCCATACTACAGCACAATATTTTCAAGGAATAGGTGTTGGATTATTAGTTGCAGCCATCATACCGACAATTGTTGCTGGTGCGATCGGCTATGCTATTTTAGGCTTAAGAGGTCATTACTTTGCGATTTGTACTTTAGGTTTAGGAATTGCAGCAGGTGAAATTGCTGGAGGGATAGAAATTATTGGCGCAGGTCAAGGCTTCACTACTCCACCTTTTCCTGCAGAAATAGTTGACCCTGAAGCAAGAGGACAGTTTTTCTACTTCTTAAGTTTTTTAGTATTAGTTCTAGCATTTGTTTTTGTGAAATATATTTACGGCTCTAGATTTAGATTAATTTTAAATGCGATAAGAGATAACGAGGATAAAGCAGAAGCAATGGGTATTCAAACAATGAAATATAAAATTGTTGGATGGATGTGCTCTGCATTTTTTTGTGGTCTAGCTGGTGGAATTATGGGTGGACTAATTGGATATATAGACTCTACCGATGTTGCATTTGACGGAAGAGAGATGGGAGTATTCATGGTTCTTATGGCAATACTTGGAGGTAAAGGAACTTTGTGGGGACCAATTATTGGCGCAACTTTATTCCATTTTTTCAAAGAAGGTCTTTGGACTTTTATATTGGGCTGGCAATACGTTGCGTTAGGAGTTTTAATTGTTGTGATTGTGGTTTATTTTCCAGAGGGTTTAATGGGTTGGTTAAGAGAAAAATATCCTGAAAGATTTGGCGAAGTTATTGATGAAAAAGATCGTAAAGCACAGGTAGAATTAAAATGAGTATTTTAGAAGTTAAAAATGTAAGTAAATCTTTCGGTGGGGTGCAAGCCAATGTAGATATTTCTGTTTCGGTAGAGAAAGGCTCAATAGTTGGTTTAATTGGACCAAACGGTTCTGGTAAAACAACTTTATTTAATTCTATCGTCGGAACACACCCAATTGACCAAGGATCTATAATTTTTAATAAAACTGAAGTTTCAGAAATGCCTGTTCCTTCGGTAGCCAAGTTAGGTTTACTAAGAACTTTCCAACAAACAAGAATTTATTCTAAACTTAATTGTGTGGAGAATATGCTTATAAGTCATAAGGCTAGTGACTCTGGCTTTATTTTTGCAAAAATCCCCGCAGAACTTACTGAGAAAGCTGAAAATCTATTAAATTTTGTAGGTCTTTACCAAAAAAGAAATTTGAGAGCAGGAGACTTATCTTTTGGACAACAAAAATTATTAGAATTAGCAATGGCCTTAATGAACGAGCCAAAAATGCTTTTATTAGATGAGCCAACCGCTGGGATTAATCCCACTTTAATTAATGGAATTATTGATAGATTAATTAAAATTAATAAGGAATATGGAATAACACTATTAGTTATAGAGCACAATATGAGAGTGATTATGAGTCTAGCTCAAAAAATTTTTTGTTTAGCCCATGGAAAAATGTTAGCAGAAGGTTCACCTGACCAAATCAAAAATGATAAGCGAGTTGTTGATGCTTATCTAGGAGCACAATAATGGCAAATCAATATGATGTTTTAGGAAAAGCACCTGGTTTAGAGGATTTAAATAAACTTTCTCCAGAAAACGTCCATTTAACTATAAGGGGTTTGAATGCAGGTTACGGAAAAATGGAAATTCTTCACAACTTTGATTTGACTGTTAGCAAAGCTCAATCATTATGCTTAATAGGACCTAACGGAGCGGGAAAATCAACAATACTTCATTCAATTTATGGGTTTACAAATATTTTTGATGGAAAAATTGAATTAGAAGGAAATGAGATTACTAAATTAACTCCTGCACAGAAACTAAGTAAAGTTGGTATAGCTTATATCTTGCAAGATAATTCAGTTTTTCCTGATATGACAGTTGAGGAAAATCTTTTAATGGGTGGATACATTAAAGATAAACAGGACGATGCATATGAGGAAGCAGAGAGAATTTTTCAAAAATATGAAAGATTAAGAAATAGAAGAAACCAGCCTGCTAAGGTTTTATCAGGTGGTGAGAGAAGGCTATTAGAGATTTCAAGAGCATTAGTAATGAAACCTTCAGTTTTATTGGTGGATGAACCTTCTATTGGTTTAGAACCTAAATACATAAGTATGGTTTTTGAAATTTTAGAAGATCTTCAAAAAACTGAAAAGAAAACTATTATACTTGTAGAACAAAATGCTAAAAAAGGTTTAGAGTTTGCTGATATTGGATACGTTTTAGTTTCAGGTCAAACTGCAATAGCTGGCAAAGGTGATGATCTTTTAAAAAATCCAGACGTAGGTAGATTATTCCTAGGTGGATGATAAATTCAAAAGTATTTTTTATTGGTTTAAAATCTTTAAAAGGTTCTAAAAGTCCTGCTATTCCTTTAGCCGCTTGTTTCATAGCTCTTGGAGCTTTATTGAAAGATGCGGGATTTAATATCCAACAAAGTGCTGCCTCGAGTTTGTTTACTTATGCTTTACCAGGTCAATTGGTTATGGCTGAGTCGCTTCTGGTAGGAGCCTCAATTATTAATATTTTTTTAGCTGTATGGTTAGTCAATTTTCGACTTTACCCTATGACAGTTTCTTTATTTCCATTATTTGACCACAAGTCACAACCTAAGTGGAAATATTATTTATCATGTCATTTCTTAGCGGTAACTTCGTGGTTAATAGCTAAAGATGGTTACAAAAAAATAGAAAAAAAACATCGAATAGATTTTTGGATTGGAATAGGAATTGGGACCTGGTCTACAGCAGTTTTGATGACAGTAATTGGTTATTTGTCCGCAGATTATCTGAACAAAGATATGTTAATTGGTCTCGCTATAGTTAACCCAGTTTATTTCTTTTGTATGATGATAGGTGCGATGAAAAATTTAAGCATCTCTATTGCTGTGATTGGAGGAAGTATATTAGGTCCTGTAATTTATTTAATCTCAGCAGAGTGGTCTTTATTGTTCGCTGGCTTAATTGCAGGAACAATTGCTTTTTTGTTTGGAGGAATTCATGGCAAGTAGTCAAATTATAATTATTGCAATTATAGCCACATCAGTCGCAACTTTTATTTCTCGCTTCATGGGAGCACTAACCTCCGAGCAAGTAAGTGTTAAGTCAAAAATTTTTGAGTGGTTTAACTGTATCGCTTATTCAACTCTAGCAGCTTTAATAGGAAGAATGATTGTTTTTCCAGCCGGCGTACTCGCAGATTCTGATCTAATTATTCGATTAATAGTTTTAATAACTTGTGTCGCTTTATTTATAATGACAAAAAGAAATTTAGTAATTCCTACAATAATCTCTGCAATTCTTCTAGGAGTTTTGACTAACTTTTAAATTATGTTAAAATTTTAAATGGAACCGATTTTACTTATATTTACGGCCTTGTGGATAGCAGGAATGATAGACTAGCTAATTTATGAGTTTTTTTATATCAGATCATCAAAAATCCAAAAGAGTACAAGTAATTAAATTTAAGGAAAGCGACTTAGATAGGTTAATTTTTCCTTTTAAAAAACATTCAATCTTATCTTTAGAATATAAACCTTTTTCAAGATTTAGTTTGGCTAAAAGTTTAGACGAAGTATTCGATAATAATTTAAGTGGTATTTTAAATAAAATTATTAACGATCGTGAAACAGGTACAGCAATTATAGAGCCTGAAATTAATAATAAAAAATTTGATAAAGAATTTCTAGTAAAACTATCTACTGGTCTTGCTTATTTAGTTGGAAATCCAAACTTTGACTCAATGACAGGAAAATACTATGCAAGATTTCATGTAAAGCATCAGGATAGCAGTGACTCTTATCTTCGAAAAGCCTATACAAATTTAGATCTTCATACAGATGGAACTTATGTAAAAGAAAATACTGATTGGTTAATAATGACAAAAATGGAAGAAAATAACGTAAGTGGAGGAGAAAGCGTTATTCTACATTTAGATGATTGGGAACATTTAGATGATTTAAGCAATGATCCAATTGGACAAGAAAATTTCACATGGAGTTCACCAAAAAGTAAGAATGTTGAATATAAAGTTGAACATCCAATATTCTCAAAAGATAAAAATGGTAAGCCAATTATTTCCTATATTGATCAGTTTCCGGAGCCAAAAAATATGAATCAAGGTCTTTTTCTTCAAAAACTTTCAGATGCTTTAGAGGAAAGTAAAAATAAAATAAGCTTTCCACTGCCAGTAGGATCTACAATTTTTTCAAATAATTATTTCTGGTTACATGGCAGAAAAGCATTTAAAGAGCACTCTGGGTTGTCAAGAGAATTACTTAGAATTAGAGGTGCTTTTTTTCGATAAAATTAAATTCTTACATATTTCTTTTTTTTGTCAATTGCCCATTCTTTAGGACCATTAATTGCTAAGAAAAGAAACCCTCCAGCTAATCCAAAATTTTTTAGCAACGCTATTATTTGCATCTGATTACTAAAATCTAGATGAAATATTATTGCTGTAGCTATAGAAAATAAAGCTAGAGCACAAGCTGATAATTGAGTTTTATATCCGATTATAATTAAAAAAGGCAGAAGTATCTCTAATGCTATAGCAGGCCAAAGTAAGAAACCCGGAACACCAAACCCTTCCATCCAATTTACAGTTCCCTCAAAATTGAAAATTTTATTGTATCCTGATAATAAAAAAACAGAAGAAATAAAAACTCTACCTAAAAAATCAAAAAAATTTGCCATTACTTATTAAAACTTAAAGATTAATCGAAGTCAAAATGAGATTGATTAAATTAGGCTTTTTTTACAATTTAATGCATTATTATATGAATAAAATTATCTTTATTAAACGCTGTAGCTTGGTTATTCTATATTATTCATGATTTTAGGTTTTTTGGGAACAGGGCATATATCATCTTCAGTTATTGAAGGTATTTTCAAATCAAAATTAAAATTTAAAAAGATTTATATCTCACCTCGAAACAAAATCATTGCAAAAAAATTAAACAAAAAGTTTAAAAAAGTTTCTATCGCAAGAAATAATCAAGAATTGATAAATAATTCTAATTGGATTTTTTTAGCACTAACACCTAATGTGGGTAACAAAATTTTAAAAAATCTTATTTTTCAAAAAAATAAAAAGTTAATTAGTTTTATTTCAACTATTAACTTAAAAAATTTGAAAAATATTACTAAAAGTAAAAATATAACCAGAGTAATTCCACTTCCATTTATTGGAATGAAAAAAGGTCCAATTATTGTTTGTCCCACAGACAAAAATGCAAGAAACTTTTTTAACAAATTAGGTCGAGTAATTGAAGTTAGAGATGAAAATATTTCAAAAGGCTTTTGGGGAACCTCCTCTTTTATGGCATCGTTTTATAATTTATATTTAACAACTGGAGATTGGTTAAAGTCAAAAGGTGTTAAAAAACAGAACGCGGAGGATTATGTAAGAGAATTATTTTTAGCTTTGGCACAGGACGCTAGCAACAAAAAAAAATTATCTTTAAAACAACTCGTGGTAGAATCTCAAACCCCCGGGGGAACAAATGCTTATGTGTTGAAAGAACTAAAAAAAAAGAAATTTTACAAAGTCCAACAAAAAGTTTTAAATAGCGTATTTAAAAAGTTTAAAACTTGATTAATGGATTTTGCATATTTTTTACAACAATTAATTAACGGAATTACTCTAGGGTCTGTTTATGGTCTAATCGCAATAGGCTATACTATGGTTTACGGAATTATTGGCATGATAAACTTCGCTCATGGAGATATTTTCATGGTTGGAGCCTTTATTGCTTTAATATCTTTTATTTTATTTGCACTAACAAGTATTGCTCTTCCTATTGTGTTACTGCTCACGCTTTTGATAGCTATGGTTTTCACTGCTTGTTATGGTTGGACTGTTGAAAAATTAGCTTATAAGCCATTAAGAAAATCTTTTAGATTAGCACCTCTAATTTCAGCTTTAGGAATGTCAATAGTTTTACAAAATTATGTTCAAGCTGCTCAAGGAGCAAGAATAAAAACTCTTCAACCAGTAATTCAAGGTGGATTTACTTTTATGGAAGAAACAGGTTTTACGGTATCACTAAGTTATTTACAAATTTTTATAGTACTAGTGACAATAATTTTAATGGCAATTTTTACAATATTAATCACTAGAACTGCTTTAGGTAGAGCGCAAAGAGCCTGCGAACAAGACAGAACTATGACAGCTCTAATGGGAATTAATGTAGATAGAACTATATCAATTACGTTCATAATTGGCTCATCATTAGCTTCTGTCGCGGGAATGATGTTCGTTATGTATTACGGAGTAATTGATTTTTATATTGGTTTTCTTGCAGGAATAAAGGCATTTACAGCTGCAGTTTTAGGTGGAATAGGTTCTATACCAGGAGCAATGCTAGGAGGATTATTAATAGGATTAATAGAAGTTTTTTGGTCGGGTTATATTTCAATAGAATATAAAGACATTGCAGCTTTTACAGTTTTAGTGGTCGTATTAATATTTTTTCCAACTGGTTTTTTAGGAAAACCTGACATTGAAAAAGTTTAAATGAGAAGAAATTTTTTACAATCGTCAATTAAGGATAGCCTTTTTACAGGTTTAATCGCATTAGCCTTATTTGGTCCAATTGTGGGTTTGAGAACAGTTGCTAAAAACGAAGTCTTAGTTGTCAATCCAAAATGGTTCATTGTAATTGTTATTGTAATAGTCTGTGCTCTGGGAAGGTTTCTTACAAATCTATATGTTTATAATAGAGATCAAAAACATGGAATACAAACTAGTGTTGGTAAATCAATTACAAATTTTTTAGATACTAAAGGAACACAAATTGCTTTAAGTGCAATTATTTTTTCAGTGATTTTTCCATTTCTACCATTCACCGATAGGTATTTAATGGATATAGCCATCATGATGTTAACATACATTATGTTGGGATGGGGTTTAAACATAGTAATAGGTTTAGCAGGATTATTAGATTTAGGTTACGTAGCGTTTTATGCAGTAGGAGCTTACTCTTACGCTTTGTTTGCTATACATTTTGGGTGGTCTTTTTGGATTTGTTTGCCTATTGCAGGAATTTTCGCAGCTATGTTTGGCGTTTTATTAGGTTTTCCAGTCTTAAGACTTAGAGGTGATTACCTAGCAATAGTTACTTTAGCATTTGGAGAAATGATAAGAATTTTACTATTAAATTGGTATGAACTCACAAAAGGTCCAGACGGTCTCACTGGAATACCCAGACCGTCTTTTTTTGGGCTTCCTTTTAAAAGTTTTCCAGAAGAGGGCGAACAAACATTTCATACATTTTTTGGTTTAGAATACAGTCCTATGCAAAGAATAATATTTTTATATTATTTGATCTTGGTTTTGGCTTTAATCACTAATCTTTTTACAATTAAAATAAGAAGATTGCCAATCGGAAGAGCCTGGGAGGCATTAAGAGAAGATGAAATAGCATGTAAGTCGTTAGGAGTTAATCCAAGAAATACAAAACTAACGGCTTTTGCAATCGGCGCAATGTTCGGAGGTTTTGCTGGCTCTTTCTTTGCAACGAGACAAGCTTTTATTAGTCCTGAGAGTTTTACTTTTATTGAGTCCGCTATAATTGTAGCAATAGTAGTACTTGGAGGAATGGGTTCGCAAACCGGCGTAGTTTTAGCAACTGTTTTTTTAATTGGGTTAATTGAAGTTTTTAGAGATTTTGAGTCTTATAGAATGATTGCTTTCGGAGGCGCTATGGTTCTAATAATGATTTTCAGACCAAGAGGAATACTTGCAACAAGAAAGCCAACAATAATGCTTCATAATAAAAAAAAAGAGGTCGTAAAATGACTCAAAGATTATTAGATGTTGAAAATCTGACTATGAAATTTGGAGGTCTAGTAGCAATTGACGATTTGTCTTTTTCTGCAGATAAAGATCAAATTACATCAATTATTGGCCCTAATGGCGCAGGAAAAACTACAGTATTTAATTGCCTAACTGGCTTTTATAAAGCTACTGCAGGCTCAATGTTTCTTATTAAGGAACAAGAGAGGTTAAATTTAAAAAAATTTTCAGATTTTAAAGTTGCTCAGAAAGCAGGAGTAGCTAGAACTTTTCAAAATATAAGACTTTTTCCTCAAATGTCGGTTTTAGAGAATTTAATGGTAGCCCAACATAATAAGCTAATGGACGCCTCTGGATTTACTATACTAGGATTATTTAATTCTCCTTCTTTTATAAAAAAAGAGAAAGAGGCAATAGAAATTTCGAGATATTGGCTAGATATCATAGGACTTACTAATAGAGCAAATGATGATGCTGGTGATTTACCTTATGGAGATCAAAGAAAATTAGAAATTGTTCGGGCAATGTGTATTAACCCTCATCTATTGTGTCTAGACGAGCCTGCTGCAGGATTAAATGCAAAAGAGTCCGCAGAATTAAATAAATTATTACTTTTTATAAAAAATGAAAAAAAAACAGGAATTTTATTAATTGAGCATGACATGAGTGTTGTAATGGAAATCTCTGACCATGTAGTAGTTTTAAATTATGGAAAAAAAATTTTTCAAGGTTCTGCAAAGGAAACTAAAGAGAGTCCTGAAGTGATAGAGGCATATTTAGGGACGGAAGATTAAAAATGCTATCAATATCGAAAGTAGAAACTTTTTATGGAAATATTCAAGCCTTGAGGGGAGTGAATATAAAAGTAAACAGCGGGGAAATAGTTACTTTAATAGGTTCAAATGGAGCTGGGAAATCTACTTTATTAATGACTATTAGTGGAGTTAATAAGGCATCCACCGGAGAAATTATGTTTGATAATAAAAATATAGAAAATTTACTACCTCATGATATTGTTAATCTTGGAATTTCACAAGTTCCTGAAGGGCGAAGAATTTTTTCAAGACTTTCTGTTGAAGATAATTTGAGGCTTGGAGCATCAGCGTATCAAAAAGGAAAAAATTTTAATACTGACTCAAAAGATGTTTATGACCTTTTTCCAGTTTTAAAAGATAGATTAAGTCAAAGAGGGGGAACTCTCTCTGGAGGAGAACAACAAATGCTAGCTATAGGGAGAGCGATGATGGCAAGACCAAAAATGCTTTTATTAGATGAGCCTTCTCTTGGAATTGCTCCTAAACTTGTAAACCAAATATTCATTGCAATAAAAAATATCAATAAACAAAAAAAAGTAACAATTTTTTTAGTTGAACAAAACGCTAAAAAAGCTTTGGAGTTAGCGGACCGAGGCTATGTATTAGTTAATGGGAGCGTAACCTTACAAGGAACAGGTCAGGAGTTATTAAAAAACAAGGATATTCAAGCTGCTTATCTCGAGGGCGGAGGTAAAAAATAGTTTTTTTCCATATTTACAATAAAGCGCTGGTAGTGTTCAATATTAAGAATTAATTAATTAACAACAAAAAGAGGGAAATATGTTAAGAATAGTAAAAAAATCTCTATCATTAATTGCTTCTATCTTTTTACTAGGATCAGTAACTGTTAAAGCAGACGTAACTGTTGCCTCAGCTGGACCAATGAGTGGTCAGTATGCATCTTTTGGTGCACAGTTAAAAGCTGGTGCTGAAATGTGGTTGAAAGATGTTAATGCAAAAGGTGGAATATTAGGAGAGAAAGTTAAATTAGTAATCGGTGATGATGCTTGTGATCCAAAACAAGCGGTAGCCGTAGCAAATAAATTTGCTGGTCAAGGTGTAACCTACGTAGCGGGTCATTTCTGTTCAGGATCATCAATCCCAGCTTCAAAAGTTTACACTGAAGAAGGCATTATTCAGGTGTCTCCAGCTTCTACAAATCCGGCGTTTACAGATGAAGGTGGACCAAATGTATTTAGAGTTTGTGGAAGAGATGACCAACAAGGTGAAGTTGCAGGAGCTTTTTTAGCAAAAAAATATAAAGGAAAAAAAGTTGCAATTATTCATGATAAAACTGCTTACGGAAAAGGTTTAGCAGACGCTACAAAGAAAAACATGAATAAAGCAGGATTAAAAGAAACAATGTACGAAGCATTCACTGCAGGTGAAAAAGATTATTCTGCTTTAGTTTCGAAACTGAAATCAAACGGTATTGATGCAGTGTATCTTGGAGGTTACCACACGGAAGGTGGTTTAATCGTTAGACAAATGAGAGACCAAGGTATGAAAACTAAATTAATTAGTGGTGACGCATTAGTAACTGCAGAGTATTGGCAAATTACTGGTGATGCTGGTGAAGGTACATTAATGACTTTCAGTCCAGATCCTAGAAATAATCCAGAGGCAGCTCCGTTAGTCAAAAAATTTAAAGCTGCGGGTATTGAGCCAGAAGGTTACGTTCTTTACTCATATGCTGCACTTCAAGTTTTTGAACAAGCTGCAAAAGCTGCAGGTTCAGTTGATAGAAAGAAAGTTTTGAAAGCTATGAAAAAAGGCAAGTTCAAAACTGTGCTTGGAGAACTAAGTTTTGATAAAAAAGGTGATGTAAGTTTACCAGGTTACGTTTTTTATGAATGGAGCAAAGGAAATTATAAACAATTATAATTTCGTTTTATAAACATTTTAAAAAGGGGGCAATTGCCCCCTTTTTTTATTTTGAGAGGAAAAAATATGGAAATTACTTTTGATGAATTTAAAAAGATATCAATAAAAGTTGGTACAGTATTAGAAGTTAAAAAAAATGAGAAAGCTAGAAAACCTTCTTTAATAGTAAAAGTAGATTTTGGAAAAGAAGTTGGAGTAAGAAATTCCTCTGCTCAAATTACCCATTACTATAATTCTGAAAATTTAGTTGGCAAACAAGTAATTGGTGTTTGTAATTTTCCAAAAAAAAATATTGCAGGATTTATCTCAGAAGTTTTAATTCTAGGTGCTATTGAACAAGATGGGAAAGTTGTTTTAGTTCATCCATCTCAAAATGTAGAAAATGGCTTAGATATAGCTTAATGTTATCTCAAATTATTTCGCTAACTTTATTTGGTATTGCCACCGCTTTTTCTCCAGGGCCAAATAACATCATGACTTCTTATACTGCTTTTAATTTTGGTTTTAAAAAAGCTATTCCTACAATGCTAGGAGTAATCATTGGATGGACCATTCTTATAATTTTACTTCAATTAGGTTCTGTAATTATTTTTCAAAAATTTGAAATTATTCAAACTATAATAAAAATTTTAGGGTCAATTTATTTATTATTTATGGCTTACAAACTTTCTTTTGCAGGACAAACCAAAGAAAAAAAAATTGAGCCAACACCTGTTACTTTTTTGAATACTTTTTTTTTCCAATTTGTTAATCCTAAAAGTATTATTGTAGGCTTAACAGCTATTTCAATGTTTATTGATCCTAATACTTTTTTAAGAGACTCAATTATATTAACTGTAGTTTTTTTCTTTATGGCTGTAGGCAGCCAAACAGCATGGTGTTTGATGGGCAAATACATGAGAAAATTCGCCACAAGTGATAAATTTATTAAGAATTTTAATTATACTATGTCTTTTTTACTTATCGTTTGTGTGATTTTGTTTTATGTATAGCGCATGAAGTTTAAAAGTAAAAACTCCTTTAAATCTCTAGATATAATTAAGTCTTCTGGCAAAGAATATAAAATTTTCAGCCTTAAAAATGCTGAAAAGAATGGTTTAGAGGGAGTATCTAAACTACCAAAGTCACTAAAAGTTTTATTAGAAAACCTTCTTAGATATGAAGATGATATAACAGTAGATAAGAAACAAATTTTAGCCTTAAAAGAATGGCTTAAAAACAAAAAATCTAATACTGAAATAGCCTATAGGCCTGCAAGAACTTTATTACAAGATTATACAGGTATCCCAGCTATTGCCGACTTAGCTGCTATGAGAGACGCTGTTAAAGAAAAAAATAAAGATCCAAACAAAATCAATCCATTATCTACAGTTGACTTAGTAATTGATCATTCAGTTATGGTAGATGAGTATGCTACTGGTAAATCGTTTAATAAGAACGTTGAAAAAGAATTTTCTAGAAATGGAGAGAGGTATGCATTTCTCAAATGGGGTCAAAAAGCTTTTAATAATTTTAGAGTCGTTCCTCCAGGAACAGGTATTTGTCACCAAGTTAATTTAGAGTATTTGGCTAAAGTAGTTTGGTCGTCCAAAAACAATGGTGATTTATACGCTTACCCAGACACTTTAGTTGGAACAGATAGTCATACAACTATGGTTAATGGATTATCAGTTTTAGGATGGGGTGTAGGCGGAATAGAAGCCGAAGCAGTCATGTTAGGTCAACCTATATCAATGTTAATACCAGAAGTTATTGGTGTTGAGATTAAAGGAAAATTACTTGAAGGATTAACAGCTACGGACTTAGTTTTAGCTATTGTTGAAATGTTAAGAAAAAAAGGTGTCGTAGGAAAATTTGTAGAGTTTTATGGAGAGGGTTTAAAAAATCTTACACTAGCTGATAGAGCAACGATTGCTAATATGGCTCCTGAGTACGGCGCTACTTGCGGTTTCTTCCCTGTAGATGAAGAAACTTTAAAATACTTGAAACTTTCTGGTAGGAATGAAGAGACAATAAAGCTTGTAGAAAAATATTCAAAAGAGCAAGGCCTTTGGGCAAGCGAAGGTATAGAGTTTACTGAAAATTTGTCTTTAGACATTAGTACTGTTGTGCCTAGCATCTCTGGACCTAAAAGACCTCAAGATAAAGTTTTATTAACTGAATCCTCAAAAGAATTTAGAAAAGTTTATATAGAAAATACAAATAGAGACAAACCAGTTGAAGCAAAAGTTTCTGGAGCTGATTTTAAAGTTGCTGATGGAGCTATAGTGATAGCAGCTATCACTTCTTGCACTAATACTTCAAATCCAAGTGTAATGATTGGTGCAGGATTACTCGCAAAAAAAGCGATAGAAAGAGGTTTAAAAATTAAACCGTGGGTAAAAACTTCTTTAGCACCTGGTTCAAAAGTCGTTACCGACTATTTAGAAAAAGCTGGATTAAATAAATATTTAGATGAACTTGGATTTAATCTAGTGGGATATGGGTGTACGACTTGTATTGGAAACTCAGGCCCTTTAAATAAGAATATTTCTGAAGCGATACATAAAGAAAAACTGTATACGGTTTCCGTTTTATCAGGAAATAGAAATTTTGAAGGCAGAATAAACCCTGATGTTAAAGCAAACTATCTGGCTTCGCCGCCGCTAGTGGTAGCATTTGCCCTAGCTGGCAATATGAACTTTGATATATATAAGAATCCTCTAGGCACAGACAAAGACGGTAAAGAAGTTTTTTTAAAAGATATTTGGCCAAGTAATAAAGAAATAGAGGACATAATGTTAAAATCAATTAATGCGGAAATGTTTATTAATCGTTATTCAAAAGTTTCAGAAGGACCTAAAGAATGGAGTGATATTAAAACCGTAGATAGCAGTATTTATAATTGGGAAGATAAATCTACTTATGTCAAAAGACCACCTTTCTTTGATAATTTGCCAGATCAGCCAGAAGGATTTAAACCAATAAAAGATGCAAGATTATTACTTTTATTAGCTGACTCAGTAACTACCGACCACATTTCTCCAGCAGGAAACATTAAAAAAGACAGTCCTACAGGAGATTATTTTATGAAAAATCAAGTACAACAAAAAGATTTTAATTCATATGGGGCAAGAAGAGGAAACCATGAAGTAATGATGAGAGGAACATTTGGAAATATTAAAATTAAAAATGAAATGGCGCCTGGCACTGAAGGTGGATTTACTACGTTACATCCGGATGGAAAAGTTTTGAGTGTTTATGATGCTGCAATTGAGTATAAAAAAAGAGGAAACGATTTAGTTGTTATGGCAGGAAAAGAATATGGAACGGGATCATCCAGAGATTGGGCAGCTAAAGGTACGAAACTTTTAGGTATTAAGGCTGTAATCGCTGAAAGCTTTGAGAGGATTCATAGG
>CACCPR010000008.1 GCA_902548045.1 uncultured Pelagibacteraceae bacterium | reverse complement strand
TCGTAAGAGTCTAGATATAAAAGATCAATCTTTTTATGAAACTCTTTAAGAAATTTAACACTGTCTTCGATATAAAAGTTAACGCTTTTTACATATTTCTTGGTAAAATCTTTTGCATTATTGATATTTTTTACCGAAATATCACAGCTATGCAACTCCCCTTCTACCATATGAGCAAATTCTGAAAACATTAAAGTGCTCATTCCATCTTTCCAATTGTACTTTTTAAAAAAAAAAAATTTTTCTTTTCCACGGGATGTACCAGTTTCAACAATAGTTTTAAAATTTCGATTTAGCGCAATCTCTAATGTTTTTTTGAATAGTTTAAATCTAGTATTTTTTTTATTATTATATTTTTCGATAAATTTCATAAAATTTTAAATATTTCTTTTGATAATAATGAAAACTTATCTCTAAATATATAATTATAGTTGTTCATGTGGTTTGTAATTCTTCTATAGTGCCTTACTTTATTCGCTTCAATTATATCAATTATTTTAATATTATAATTAGCTGCAATATGAGTGAAAGCCCCATGACAAGCAATAAATTTTTTACTTTTAGAGATTAAATGAGATATAGAGTAAAAGCTTTCGTTCGTAATTAAATATGCTTTATTTTTGTTAAGCTCAATTTCATAAATATTATCGCTTATTTTATTAGAAACTTGCTTAATGTAGTTTATATTTTCAGTTTCTATCTTTCCTGTAGTTACAATAATAGTTTCTTCAAGTTTATTTGAAAGTTGATTCAATAAATTCTTAAATTCTATTGTATTAGGAATAATATTGGTTAATGAGTCTGCTTTTCTAAATACCTTTTGATATTTTAAATTTTCCCATTTTTCATCATAATGAAATATAGAGTAATTTAAATTATCTAAATCTAAAATTTTATGATGATTATAATATTCTTTAAAATAGTTTTCTTTAAAAAAAAATTGGTCTTTTGAATCTAATCGACAGTCCAAACATTGACTTTTCTCTTTTAAAATTTCACTTATATTTTTATTTATATTGTCATTATCTAAAAAAACATTTTTAAAAAATATTTTTAATATTTTATAATGAAAATATTTTGATACACTAAAAATCTTTTTTTTTGAATTAAGAAATAAACTTATTAAGATTGAAGTATTTTTTTTATCCGACGTTATAATTGATTCGTACGAAAATTTCCTCAATTGCGTAATTAATTTTAATTTACTAATAAAACTTTTTCTATCGAGTATAAAAACTTTATTTACGATTGAAATTTTCTTAACAAAATCTATGTTGTGCTTTGAACAAACTAAGTTGATTTTAGCATTTGGTTTATTTCTCTTAATCGAATTAATTAAACTCAAAATAATTAAAAAATCTCCTATTCTATCTGCTCGAAATATAAGATAATTCATATTAAAAAATAATTTGTATTTATTTATCCCAAAAATAATTTTTTTTCTTTGATAAACCTAAAGTTTTCTCTATTATGAATTCAGCAACTAAATCTGAATTGAAATATTTCATATATTTTTCTTTACCTTTCCTTGCTATCGATTTTCTTAGTTTTTCATCATTAGAGATTTTGAGAATTTTTTCTGATAAATCATTTGTATTATTATAAAAAACCATTTCATTATTATTAAAAAAATCTCTATATTGTGTTTTCTCGTCAATTAAACACACAAGTCCATTTCCTATTATCTGAGTAATTCTATCACTGCTATAATATTTTATAGCCTCTCCTCTACTAAGGTTTAAGCCCATTTTCGCATTGGATATTGTCTTAAAATAATGATCTGCCCAAATAGGCTGAATATTATTTAAACCATATATGTCAAATTTTACATCTGGAGTAATATTTATTAAATTATTAACAAACTTTACTCTATCATCAGTTTTTCCAACTTTTAACACTCCTCTATGTACACCATGACTTAGTGCAAAAAAAACATCAACATTACAGTGTTTTGAATAGTTGTTTAAAATTTCAAATGATTTATCGCAAGGATTTGGAATAAAATGAGTATTATTATTTTTAGGTAGAAAATTCAAAGCTGATGGACAAGTGGTTAGAAAAGTTGCATCAACTACATTTAATTTATTTGTTATTCTTTCCTTATTTCTTTCAAAGTCTGGTCCTTTTTTATTCAAAGGATCTAAAAACCATTGTCCTATTTTCACATTTGGGTAATCATTTTTTAGTTCTTCAATTTGAGCTGAAGAAATTAAGTCTGCATGACCCATTATAATTACATCTGGTTTATAATTATAACAAGTTTTCTTAAGTTTATCATTTAAAGTTTTAGCTCCTTTTATATCTTGAAAAGTTTTATAATATTTTTGAATATCTCTATCACTAAAACCTAAAACACTATGACCTAAACGAATAAAACCATTGTTAATTCTTCTTCCTGTATTAAAAAAAAGTCTACCATCTAATCTTTCATTAAAATTAGTAATATGTAAAATTCTTAGGTTATTATGAGATTTTTTTGTGTTAAAAATATTTATTTTAATCAACTTTTCAGATCTATAATCATCAATATTTTTTGTGACAAATTTGTGTGTTAAATTAAAATTTTTTATCGATAACTTTTGTAGATTTTTTCTAATTGTTTTTTTATTTATTAAAAGCGAAATACTGTTCGTTAAATTTTTTACATTTAAACTTTTTAAAATTTTAGCATTAGTAACTGTTTCAGGCAAACCACCTTTATTTGTTATAATTACAGCACAACCATTTGCAGAAGCCTCAAGACTTGTTCTACCAAAAGGTTCTTCCCATCTAGAGCAAGCTACAGCTATACTTGATTTTTTAAATATATCTATAACTTTATCATGTTTTTGGAATCCAAGAATATCTGCATTTTTGTGATTTAGGTGTATTTTTTCTCTCTTTTCGTCTCCAATAACCTTTGCTTTCCAATCAGGATGTTTGTTTAAAATTTTTATAATAGATTTTGAAAAAATGTCATAACCTTTAGCTCTATTAAGTTTACCTACAAAAGTTATCCATTTTTTTTTGTTATTTATTAAATTATAAGATCCTTTATTAGCAGATTGATAGAAAACTACCAGCTTATTGCTATTTACGAATTTATTTTCTAAACCCTCCAAAAAACGTTTTTTTGACCAATTACTGTTAAAAATAATTTTGTAACATATCTTTAATAAATTTTTTCTATCCTGAATAGATTTAGATCCATCCATAGAAAGAGGATCATTATGAAAATATAAAGATATTATTCTTTTTTTCAATTTTGAAGAAATAATCTTCACGTAACTAGGACGATTATGAATTTCAATTATTGACGATTTATTTTTTTTTTCAATATTAATAAATTTCTTTACATAATTGTTTGTTTGACTAGACAGAAGAGTATTTTTTAAAATAATATTTGTATATTTTATTGGGAATTTTTTTTTCAAATCAGTACTGCCATATACCCTTATATTTTTTTTATAAAAACTTTCTTTACTTGTTTCATAAACGAATAATGAAACTGCTCCAGGGTATGTAGGTGAAAAATTTTCCTTATATGGTAGAAGAATTGAAATTTTCATTTATTTTTTTCTTTAATTATATTTCTTAAAGCTCTATTCTTCTTTATATAATATTCTCTAGAAATTGCTTTATTTTTTGACTTAAAAAGCTCCTTATATATAAGCTTCCATTGTCTACCTCTTGTAAATTTTGCTCCTTTTCCTAGATTGTGAAGCTTTAATCTTTTTGATAAATTTTTAGTGTATCCAACATATGTAACTTCTCTAGAACCTATAGATTTGAGCATATATACGTAATAGCTCATTAATCTCAGCTAATTCCTAAATGAGTATATTTTATGTTTAAATAATCTTTAATGGCCATAGATCCGCCTTCTCTTCCATAACCAGTTTGTTTAATTCCACCAAATGGAGCCTCAGGTAGCGCTACTACAGGTGTATTAACAGCTACGGTTCCTGTTTCCATTAATTCGGACGCTTTGTGTGCTCTTTCTAAATTGTTAGTGTAAACATAACTGGCTAAACCTAAATCATTATTATTCGCTCTTTCAACAACTTCATCAAAGTCTTTAAATGATAATATTGGAACTAAAGGCCCAAAAGGTTCTTCCTTCATAATTGTAAAATTATCTTCTATATTATCAAAAATTGTTGGCTCGTAAAAATATCCTTTATTAAAACCAGCTGGTTTTTTTCCACCACACAAAATTTTGGCCCCTTCTTTCTTTGTAGTTTCAACCAAAGACTCAACTTCTTCTAATCTTTTTTTAGTTGTCAGGGGACCCAAAATAGTATCTTTACTCATTCCATTACCTATTTTCAATTTTTTTGTTTTCTCTACCAACATATTAGTAAATTCTTTTTTTTTACTTTCATGTATATAAAATCGACTTGGTGAAATACAAACCTGTCCATTGTTTCTAAATTTTGCAGATATCGCCATATCAGTAACTTTATGTAAATCAACATCGTCAAATACTATAAAAGGAGAATGCCCGCTTAGTTCCATTGTAACTCTCTGTACTTTTTCAGCAGCCTTTTTAAGAATAAGTTTACCAACTCTTGTTGAACCAGTTATTGAAACTTTTTTGATAATTTCAGAGGATAATAATTTATCAGAAATATAAGAAGGTTCTCCTGATAATAAATTTACCACACCTGGTGGTACACCAGCTTCGTTACAAATATTAACTAACTCCATGACAGATCCAGGAGTTATTATGTCTGGTTTTACTATAACTGAGCATCCAGCGGAGAGAGCAGTTGAAATTTTTCTTGAAGCTAAAGTAATTGGAAAATTCCAAGGAACAAGAGCAGCTACCACTCCTACTGGCTGATAATAAACATGTATTCTTGTGTTGGGCAGTCTTCCTTGTAAAGTTTCACCATAAATTCTTTTGGACTCCTCAGCGCTCCATTCAAAAATATCCGCAGCACCTTTTGCTTCATTAATTCCTTCAGCCAAAGGCTTGCCAGTTTCTAGAGTTAGCCATTTTGATAGAACATCGGTTTTTTTTTTTATAATATCTGATATTTTCCTAATTATTTTAGATCTTTCCCATGGTGAAGTATTTTTCCAAATCACCAATCCTTTCTCAGCAGACTTAAGAGATAAATTTATATCATCTTTATCAGCTTTTGAAGCATTACCAATTATTTCTTCAGTCGCGGGATTAATAACTTCATAAGTTTCTCCGCTTGATGACTTTTGCCATTTACCATTAATAAATTGTCCAAATTTTTCGTACATATTTAATTTTAACTAGATTATATATAAAAAACTTACTTTTCAAGTTGGCGGTCCCAAGGGGAATCGAACCCCTCTTTGTTGGATGAAAACCAACTGTCCTAACCGATAGACGATGGGACCGTGTTATTGCTGTTCTTATTAACAGAAATGTCATCAATAATAAACTCTACATTTTTTTGACCTCTCCATTCATTTAAAGATAATTTGCCAGCAATGTTAAATATCACGTTGTTTTTTTTAAGTAAATATGCACCTAACTCGTTATCCACTGCATTAAATGCAATGGTTTTTAATGTGGATCCTTCTAATCCTACCAAGACAGACTTTATGTGCTTATCACCAACAATTTTGCTATTAACTGATTTTAGATTTTCTATGACAAATTTTGGTTCAGGGTTTCCAGAACCAAATGGAGACAAAATATTTACTTTTTCAAAAAAATCTAAATTTACTGCTGAGGCAGCAATTTTACTATCTAAAAGTAATTTTTTTTGAATAGAAGAATTATTATTTAATATTTTAAATCTTTTAAAAATAAATTTTTTAAATTTATCAACATTTATCATTTCAATTAAAAAACCACCGGCCATTTTATGCCCCCCACCTTTTATTAAAATTTTTTCTTGTACAGCTGAGATTATTACTGAGCCGATGTCAAAACCGTTAATAGATCTAGCTGATGCTTTTCCTTTAAAACCATCATGTGAAATTACTATGCTAGGTTTGTTATACTTTTCTTTAAGTTTTGATGCAACGATTCCTATGACACCTTCGTGATAATTTTTACCCTGAATAACTATTATCGGATCACTAGAATTTATTTCACTTTTTTTTAATATTTTTTCAATTAATTCTTTTTCTATTTTTTGCCTTTCTTTATTAAATTGATCTAACTCAGTAGCTATTTTAAATACTTCTTTAGGATTTGAATTTAATAATAGATTAGCTCCATGAGAACACTTTCCTACTCTACCACCCGCATTAATTCTAGGACCTAAAACATATCCCAAGTGATAAATAGAAGGATTTGTTTCTACTTTACATATATCAAGTAATGTTTTTAAACCTAGATTTTTCTTTTCTTTTAATATCTTTAAGCCTTGTTTAACAATTGCTCTATTTAATCCTATTAATGGAACCACATCACACACTGTACCTAAAGACACTAAATCCAGATAATTAATTAAATTTGGCTCTACGATGGAATTATTTTGAAACCATTTAACTTTTCTCAATTGCCTATTCATGGAAACTAAAAACATGAAAGTAACACCTGAAGCACAAAGATATTGAAGATCTGATTTGTCGTCAAGTCTATTAGGGTTAACAACAGAAAACGCATTAGGCAAAGTAATTTCTGATTGATGGTGGTCCAAAACAATTACATCAATATTTTTTTTTTTTGCAAAATTTATAGCTTCAAAAGATAAAGTTCCACAATCAACTGTAAAAATAATTTTTACATTATTATCAATTAATTCTTTAAATCCTTTAATTGATGGGCCATAACCTTCCGTTCTTCTATCGGGAATGTAAATTTCATATGTTAAGTTAAGTTCACTAAAATATCTTCCCAATAAAGCTGTTGATGAGGCACCATCGACATCATAATCACCAAATATACCAATTTTCTCATTATTTTTGATTGCTTTAAGAGTTCTAAGATTAGACTTTTCCATATCTAATAAGTTGTGAGGGTTTGGTAAAAAATTTTTGATTGAAGGTTTTAGAAAACTATTAATGTTCTCTTTTTTTACATTTCTTAGCACAAGTAGTTTCGCAGTAATTTCATCAAGAGAAAAATTATCTTTTAAAAAAATTATATTCTCCTGATTAAATTTTTTAAAAATCCAATTTTTACCAGTAACTGAAATTGAATTCATTTTTTATGTTTATTTTTAAATATAGTTTTTATTTTAGAATCTTTATGTAATGCTATGGTAGATGTTTCAAAATGGTCTTTTGAGTCTTTAATTCCATCTATTAAATCTCCATTTGTAATAGCGGTTGCACAAAAAATTACATCTCCTTTTATCATATCATCAATGTGATACTTTTTTTTAATTTGCGAAATGCCCATCTCCTTTGCTCTAATTTTTTGCTCTTCATTTAATACTAATCTGGTTTGCATTTGACCTCCATAACAACTTAATGCAGCAGCAGCTAACACACCTTCTGGTCCTCCACCTATACCTAAATACATATCTATATGAGAATCTTTATTAGCTACATACATTACACCAGAAACATCACCGTCGCTTATTAGTTTTAAATTCACATTCATTTTTTTTAAAGATTCTATAAAATTCTTATGTCGAGGCCTCTCTAAAATACAGACAGTTAATTTATCAGGGCTGGTATTTTTAGCGTTCGCTAATAGCGATATATTTTTTTCAACTGAATTATCTAAATCTAAAAGATTTTTTGGTAATCCTGGCCCTACAGCAATTTTTTCCATGTAGGTATCAGGCGCAAAAAATAAATTTTTATGTTCAGAAACTGCTAAAACAGAAAATGAGTTCGGCAATCCTTTAGCTACAAAATTTGTTCCTTCCAGAGGGTCTACTGCTATATCTAGTTTTTGACCCTTTTTTGTACCAACACTCTCACCAATAAAAAGCATGGGCGCCTCATCCATTTCTCCTTCTCCAATAACAATTTTACCGTCCATATTAATTTTATTAAACTCACTTCTCATACTATCTACTGCAGCTTTATCAGCAGCAATTTTATCATTTTTTCCAATAAATTTTGAAGCACTATATGCTGCTTTTTCTGTAGCATTAACAAATTGTTTTAGATATTCTGGGTTAATAGACATCAACTAGTACCAATTCTTATAATCTTAGGTTTTTTAATAATGTATTTCTTGCTTTGTATTTTGTTCATTACTTTTTTCAAGGATTCATTTTTTGATTTATGAGTAATGATTATGATTGATGAAAACTTTTTAGATTTATAAGGATTTTGAATTAATCTTTTTATAGAAACATTATTTTTAGAAAAAACATTTGTAATATTTGATAACACGCCTGGTTTATCTAAAACTTCAATTCTTAAATAAACAGAAAATAATCTATTTGATATATCTTTGTAATTAAGTTTTTTTCTCTCTTTGTTGGAAATTGAGAATGGAAATTTAATATTTCCTCGTAGAATAGAGGAAATATCAGATACTAATGCTGACGTAGTCGCTTCTGGTCCTGCTCCTTCACCTTGAATTACGCTTTGCCCAACTGGTTTTCCATCAATTATAACAGCGTTTAATACACCATCTATACTTGCAATGTATGAGCTTTTTTTTATTAAAGTAGGATGAACTCTTTGATAAACCTTACCGTCAATTAACTCTGAAAAACCTAATAATTTGATTTTATATCCAAGTTTATTAGCATTAATTATATCAATTTCATTGATGTGATTTATTCCTTCTATATTAATCTTATGATTTATAAATGAATTAAAACATAGAGACGACAGAATTTTTAATTTAGACGCTACATCTTCACCATTCAAATCTGATTTTGGATTTGACTCTGCATAACCAAGTTTTTTAGCGTTATACAAAACATCATTGAAAGTTTTCCCTTCTTGATCCATTTTCGAAAGTATATAATTTGAAGTACCGTTAAAAATACCATAAACTTTATGAATTTTATTTGCTATTAAACCTTCTTTTAGAGATCTGATGATTGGTACCCCGCCACAAACAGCAGCCTCAAATTCTAAATTTACTTTTCTGTCTTCAGCTATTTTTGCTAATTGATCTCCATATTTAGCTATTAAAGCTTTATTAGCAGTCACTACGTGCTTACCATTTTTAAGAGCGGCAAATACTAAATTTTTAGCTGGACCATCAGACCCCCCGATAAGTTCAATTACAATATCTATTTTCTTTGATCTTGCAGCTTCTAAATAATTTTTGAGCCAATTTTTTTTACTTATTTTAAAATTTCTTTTTTTATTTATACTCTTAGCTGAAATATAAATTGTATTTAAAACACAATTATTTTTTTTTGATATAATTTTTTTATTAGTAATTAAATATTTATATAAATAAGATCCAATATTACCTAGACCTACGATAGCAACATTCATTGTTTTTTTATTCATTTATTCCTTTATAGTAATATCAGGAAATTTTTTATTCCGACCCTGTTTTATTAAATATTTTGATATTTCATCAATACTACATTTTTTTAAAATAGTACAAATATCCGCTATATTATTGTCAGCACTGTTAATAATTTTTTTCTTTAAAATTTTGTTCTTTTTAATAGTTTTTTCTGGCAATTTAACTTTTAATTTTGATTGTTCATCTTTATTTTCTTTAATCTTTGAATTTTTAGCATCTTTAGATTTTTTAATCTTAGATTCTATATCTTTAATTTCATCCTTTGATAAGGTTTTTAATTTTATATTAGTTTTCTTTTTATTTATTATGGATATCTTTTTTTTACCTTGAGAGTCAGATCTAAGATTGAGTTGAACTAGATCTAGAATTTTTTTTTCTTTTTTATTTATAATTTTAACTTCCAATGACAGATTTTCTTCAAAATATTGTTTGGCTTCTTTTTTATTAATACAAACATGATCTCCGCAAATAAATACTGTTTTTGGTTTACTACATCCTATTAATATAAAAAAAAAAACAAAAAAAAGAATTTTTTTCATTTTAAACCTAATTTTTCCGAATAATTGAACATTGCATTCATATTTTGAATTGCTTGACCAGAAGCACCTTTGATAAGATTGTCTATCGCACAAAATATAGCAATTTTATTATTAACTCTTGTTTTGCATAATGAAATTTGACACATATTAGTATTTAAAACATCTCCAGTTCCTAAAGAAGAGTTTAATTTCATTATTTTTATAAACTTTTTTCCGTGATAAAACTTAATTAATTCATCTCTTAAATGTTTTATCGACTTATTTTTTTTTAAATATACATGTATTGTTGTGAGTATCCCTCTATATGTTGGCAATAAATAAGGGTTAAATGTAAATTTAATTTTTCTTTTTGTGTGTCTTGATAATTCTTGATCTATTTCAACTACATGTCTGTGATTTGTTACTGAATACGCAAAAATTGAAGAATAAATATTTTTGTGAGTGAATTTTTTTCTGAAATTCTTTCCAGCCCCAGAGAAACCAGATTTTGAATTAATTGTAATATCTTTTGTATTAATAAGATTTTTTTTAATAATAGGAACCAGTGGGATTTGTATCGAGGTAGGATAACATCCTGGATTTGCTATAATTCTAAAATTGTGGATATTTTCTTTTTCAAATTCTGTAATTGAATAAATGGCTTTTTTAATTAGTTTTTTAGCTTTATGATCTATATTGTAGTTTTTTTTATAATTAGTAGAATTAGAAATCCTAAAATCTGCAGATAGATCTATAAATTTTAAATTATTATACTTAAAATAAAGTTTTTTAATTAATTTTTGAGCCTCTCCATTTGGCATTGAAAGAAATACCAAATTAATTTTATTCCAATTAATTTTGCTTATCGAAGAAATTTTGGGCAATTTCTTTTTTATCCTCTTGTCAAAATAAGAAATATCTTTTCCAAAACTCTTTGTTGCGCATAAATTAAGTATTTTAGCTTTCGGATGTTTAGAAAGTAAAAATACTAAATCCAAACCCGTGAAACCAGTTGCTCCAATTATCGCTATATTAATTTTTTTTGCCATTCTACCCTTATAGCATTGTACAGTTAATTGTTAAATTTAAATGATTATCTCTTAGAGAATTGAAAACTTCTTCTTGCTTTTCTATGTCCGTATTTCTTTCTCTCAACAACACGAGAATCTCGGGTGGTTAGCTTATCTTTTTTTAAATTTTTTTTTAAATTTTCATCATGAATTATAAGAGCTTTTGATATACCCAATATAATTGCTCCAGCTTGTCCAGATAAGCCCCCTCCTTTTACTGAGCATTTAATATCATAATTAGTTCTACATTCTGTAATTTCTAAGGGTCTAGTAACAATAATTTGATGAACTGGTCTCTTGAAATATTCGCTCATTTTTAGCCCATTTACATATATGTTTCCAGATCCTTTTTTTACCCAAACTTTTGCAATTGATCTCTTTCTTCTTCCAGTAGCGTACTTGCTATCTTTAAAGTCAAGTTTTATCTTTTTTGTAGTTTGTGTATTTAAATTTTCCATTAGTATTTAGATAAATTTTTATTATTTAATTTTTCAAAATTTATAATTTTAGGTTTTTGAATATCATGAGGATGTTTATCTCCATTATAAATTTTTAATTTAGTTAATTGTTTTTTGGCCAAGGGCCCTCCTGGAAGCATTCTTTTTACAGCAAGTTTTAAAATTTTATCTGTTTTATTTTTTTCTTTTAAATTTAGAGGTGTTGTCTCTTTTATTCCACCAGGATGACCTGTATGTCTATAATATTTTTTATTATTAAATTTTTTCCCGGTAAATTTTATTTTATCTATATTTGTTACAATTACAAAGTCTCCATTATCTATATGTGGGTTAAATGTAGGTTTATTTTTTCCTCTCAAAACTTTTGAAATAAAAGATGCTAATCTTCCAACAACAGCATTTTCTGCATTAATAAGATACCAATCTTTTTTTATTTCTTTTTTCTTAATAAAGGGTGTCATAAATATTGGCGATAGGTACTAATATTAACTAAAAATGTCAATTTATTTTATGTAATAAAAATAAAGATTAATAGCACTCAAAATTAACAAAACACCAAAAATTTGATGAGCCGAAGCTAAATATATGTTTAATCCGCTAATTAAAGTTGTAATCCCTAAAAAAATTTGAATTGTTAGAATGAAAAAGATTAAGTAAAAAGGTTTTTTTAATTTATCAATATTTTTTTTAAAAATATAAATCCCATAAAACACTAAAAGAATCGTTATAATGTAAGCTATATTTCTGTGATAAAATTGAACCAATCCATGATTTTTAAAATTTAAAAGGTCACTAAATTGATTAATATTATAATCATCGGGAAAATAATTTAAATTCATAAGTGGCCATGTTTGGTAAACTTTTCCTGCGTCTAACCCAGATACAAATGCACCGAGTACAACTTGTAATAAAATTAAAAAAGCAAGAAAATAGTAAAAATATACACCTTTATTTTTCTGGTGAACCCTTTTATTTCTTTGATCTTTAAAAGTTAATATATTCCAAAACAATAATGAAATAATTATCAAAGCTATTGTTAAATGTAATGATAAACGATAATGGCTTACAGTAACATTATTTACCAAGCCACTTTCTACCATGTACCAGCCAACTATTCCTTGAATTAATATTAAAAATAATATGAAACTACAGCTTAATAAGTTGCTTTTATTTACTCTTTTATCAAAATAAAAGAATATTAATGGAATAATAAAAAATAAACCAATTAATCGTCCTAGCATTCTGTGAAAATATTCCCAATAAAAAATAGTTTTAAATTCTTCTAGTGTCATAGTATTATTCAATAAATAATATTGAGGTATCTTTTTATAAAGAGAAAAATATCTTTCCCACGTTTCAACAGATGTTGGTGGCAAAATACCTTTAAATAATTCCCATTCAGTAATTGATAAGCCAGAGTTTGTAAGTCTAGTTAAACCTCCAACTAAAACCATAACGAAAACCATTATAAAGGATGTAATTAGCCAATAATAAAATAGATTATTGATTTTTTTATCATTTATTTGCATTAATTATATTTATAATCTAAATATAAAAAAAAAGTGAAAATAAATGTCGCTATGACGAACAAAAAAATATTAAATTTAAGAAAAAAATTGGATAAACTTGATAATTTGATGCTTTCAATAATTAAGAAGAGATCATTATTAGTTGATCAAGTCTTAAAAAATAAAAATTTTAAAAAAGATATCGTAGATAAAAAAAGAATTTCAATAATTTTGCGAAATATTTCTCGTAAATCAAAAGAAAAAAATATAGATCCTAAAATTACGAGAAAAATATGGTATTCAATGATAAGAGCTTTTATTGAGTACGAATTTAGAAATTTCAAAAAATGATTATTTACTATGTGGAGGCAATTTCTTTTCTATAAAAAATTCATGCTTTCTAGTATTTGGATTATATTTTTTCAATTTTAATTTATTTTTTGCTTTTTCACCTTTTGTAGGTTTTTTTGCGTAATAAATAAACTTGCTATCTGGGTTTCCTTCTGGAACCATCCTAACTTTAATATGTGTTTTTTTTGCCATCTTTTTTTAAATTTTCTATTTTTTCTAATATTGCTTTACTTTTATTTTTTAAATTCTCTTTTAGATACTCAGCTTTTAAACTAAATGAATTATAATCGTCAAGACTATTTATCTTTGTTTTAAGTATCTTTTTTACTCCATTTATTGTCATTCCTTTATCTTTAAGTAAAAACTTTACTAAATTAATAAGATCAATTTGTTTTTCAGAATAATATCTTCTTTTGTTTAGTATAATTGGTTTAATTTGCTTAAATTCTTTTTCCCAATATCGAATGATATAATTTTGAGGTTTTTGATTTTTTTTGTTAATTAACTTAAGTGATTTAGCTAATTCTGAAATAGTAATTAATCTATTCATTCAAAAATTCAATTTTATCTTTAATAAAATTTGATAAACGAAAACTAATAGATTTTCTAGCTTTTATAGTGTGTAACTCTTTACTTTTTGGATTACGACCTACCCTCTCTTTTTTGTTTAATAATTTGAAGGTCCCAAAATTTTTTACATTTAGGTCATTTTCTATGATAGTAAATTTAATTATTTCAATCAAATCATCTACGATAATTTTAAGAAAAGAATTTGGCAATCCAGTTTCTTTTTGTATATTTAAAACTATTTCTTTTTTAGTTAAATTTAATGAACTATTTTCCTTCATTTAAATGATTTAAATTATTCTTTATCCTCCCCATTAAATCGCCTTTGATAATTCTATAACATAGATCAATTGAATAATAAAAACCTATTGAGTCTATGCCACCATGACTCTTTACTACTGGGCCATTTAATCCTAAAAAAATAGCTCCATTATATTTTCGAGGATCAATTTTAGTCTTAAATCTTTTTAAAGAAAAATATGAAAATAAGGTTGAAATTTTTGAAAAAACACTCTCTGATAATGACGATTTAAGATTATCGACAATAAATTTGGCTGTTCCTTCAGCTGTCTTCAAAGCTATATTTCCTGTAAATCCATCTGTTACAACAACATTAGTATCGCCGTCCATCAATTCATTTCCTTCTATATAACCTTGAAATAAAAAATTATTTTCACCACTAAGCTCTTTAAGTTTAGAATAAGCTTTTTTATGCATCTCAGTTCCTTTAATTTCTTCTGAACCAATATTTAATAACGATACTTTTGCCTGCGCCATAGGAAAAATTGATTTGAATAAAGCGGCACCCATTTCTGAAAAATCAACTAAATTTTTATCATCACATTCAATATTTGCACCTAAATCCAAGACTACACTCATGTCTTTTTTGCTTGGCCATAACCCAGCCAGTGCTGGTTTGCTAACTTGGTTCATCATTTTTAAAATCATTCTTGAAATTACTAATAAGACTCCTGTGTTTCCAGCAGATAAACTTATATCTGCATCTCCGTTAATCTGAGCTTTCACACAATTCCACATACTAGTGTTTTTAGAATTTTTAACCGCTGTCAAGGGTGTTTCTTTATCTGAAACTATGTCTTTAGTATGGAAAATTTTAATTTTATGATTAGATATTTTTTGTAAAGATAATTCATTTTCTATAGTTTCTTTATCTCCATACAACTCTATAAGATAATCATCTGCAGATTTATTTTTGTTTAAAAAGATACCTAAACCTTCAATATTTTTTTTTGGTGCATCTTCACCACCCATTGCGTCAATAGCAATAGTAATTTTTTTTGTCATTTTTAAATAATTAAATATCTAATATTTTTTTTCCGTTATAGTAACCGGATTTTAAATCAATATGATGAGATAATTTATATTCACCACTCTTCTTATCTTCGATAATGTTGACTGAAGATATTCCGTGATGAGACCTTCTCATTTTCTTTCTCGAAATAGATGTCTTTCTTTTTGGTACAGCCATATTAAACCTTAAATTTGATTGCATCTTTTATCATAGTTTCAGGACCTAATTCAAAGCAAAAATGATAAAATTTGATTAAATAATCTTCAAATAACTCATATTTTTCATTAAAAGAATTATTTAATTCAGGAAAATACTTTACTATTAAATCTTTGTTTATTTTGAGAGTTTTATCTGATTTGTTAATTTTTAATAGTATATCGTAAAATATTTTATTCAAATCTTTCATTTTCTTATTAACAGCCACGTCTCCTTGACCTAGCTCTCTCAAATTATTTTCTATACAGTTAAAAAAATCATCGTAATTCTTTTGTAAAAATTTAGTTTCTTTTTTCTTAAATATTATCAATATCAATGAAAAATGCATAAACATCAGGTAAATTCTTGTTTCAAATGTATCTTTTAAATTAATTTTGTTATAAAAATATAAACTTCGCGACAAATTTAATAATGTGTTGTAAAGTTCAAAGTTATGATTTTTAGATTTGAATATCATTTTATATATTTACTTGTATCTTTATTATTTATTTTATCAGGTTGTCAATTACAAGATCCAGATAAAAATCATGGGATATTATTCCTCGAAAATAGATCAAAAAAACTTGTTTTAAACAAAACTAACAAGAATGATGTATTAAATATAATTGGAAATCCGCATTCTAAGTCCTACAAAGATGATAACACTTGGATTTACATTGAAAGAACGTTAAGTAAAGGAAAATATCATAAACTAGGACAGCACGTTCTTAAAACAAACAATGCACTCGTGTTAGAATTTAATAAATATGGGGTATTAAAAAACAAAAAAATTTATTCAAAAGAAGATATACAAAAAATAGCCTTTTCGTCAAAAAAAACTGAAAATAAGTTAAGTAAAAAAAGTTTTGTTGAGTCTTTTTTATCCAGTATAAGAGAAAAAATGTACGGCAATAAATAATTAATGAGCTATCACAGCTAATAATAATAGTGCTACTATATTTGTTATTTTAATCATTGGGTTGACTGCTGGACCAGCAGTGTCTTTGTAAGGATCTCCAACGGTGTCTCCGGTAACCGCAGACTTGTGTGCTTCAGAACCTTTACCTCCAAAATTTCCGTCTTCTATATATTTCTTAGCATTATCCCAAGCTCCTCCTCCTGCAGTCATAGACACGGCAACAAATAAACCAGTTATTATAACTCCTAAAAGCATAGCACCTAAGGATGATAAAGCGGCTTCTATTCCTCCAATTTGTAAAATGACAAAATATAATATTATCGGAGATAATACTGGTAATAATGATGGAATAATCATTTCTTTAATTGCTGCTTTGGTTAATAAGTCTACTAGTCTACCATAATCAGGTTTTCTTTTACCCTTCATGATTCCAGGTATTTTTTTAAACTGCCTTCTAACTTCAATTACTACAGAACCACCTGCTCTACCTACAGCTTGCATCCCCATTGAACCAAACAAGTAAGGAAGCATACCACCTATTAATAATCCAGCTACTACAAATGGATTAGATAAATCAAAAGTAACATTAACACCTTCTAAGGCTGAATTTTTCACAGTTGAAAAGTATTTGATATCTTCTGTGTATGCAGCAAATAAAACTAAGGCACCTAAACCTGCTGAGCCTATGGCATAACCTTTTGTAACAGCTTTGGTAGTATTTCCTACTGCATCTAATGCATCTGTGGTTTTTCTAACATTTTTTGGAAGTTTAGACATTTCTGCTATACCTCCGGCGTTATCTGTTACTGGACCATATGCATCAAGGGCCACAACCATACCCGTTAAGGCTAACATTGAAGTAACAGCTATAGCTATTCCGTATAAGCCCGCTAAACTATTCGTATATAATATTCCTGCTACAATAATTAGAGCTGGTAAAGCGGTTGCTTCCATAGAAACTGCTAAGCCTTGAATAACATTTGTTCCATGACCTGTTGTCGAGGACTTTGCAACAGATTGAACTGGTCTATAATTAGTTCCAGTATAATATTCAGTAATCCAAATTAGTAACCCTGTTATTACAAATCCTACTACTCCACAAATGTAAAGATCGTATCCAGTGAAATTTATTTGGTTCAGTGAGTAAATATTTTTAAGCCCAACAATGGCTTCAGTAACTGGATATAAAATTATTAACGAAGTAATTGATGTAACTATAAACCCTTTATAAAGAGCTCCCATTATATCTTTGCTTTTTCCAAGCTTGACAAACCAAGTTCCAACAATAGATGTGATAATACATGAAGAGCCTATCGCTAATGGATAAACCATTAAATTATAATCTGTTGGAAAAAAAATAGACGAAAGAACCATAGTCGCTACTATTGTAACAGCGTATGTTTCAAAAAGATCTGCAGCCATTCCTGCACAATCTCCAACATTATCACCGACATTATCGGCTATCACAGCTGGATTTCTAGGATCATCTTCCGGTATGCCAGCTTCTACTTTACCGACTAAATCTGCTCCTACATCAGCACCTTTGGTAAAGATTCCTCCTCCTAATCTGGCAAATATTGAAATTAGTGAAGCTCCAAAACCTAATGCTACTAAGGCATTAATTACTTCTCGATTATCAACATTCAAATTTATTAGAATTATATAATAAATTGTAATTGATAATAATGCTAAACCAGCAACAAGTAATCCAGTAATTGCACCTGATTTAAAAGCTATAGTTAAACCTGATTGCAAACTCTTTCTTGAAGCTTCAGCTGTTCTTACGTTTGCTTTAACAGAAATTAACATTCCAACGTAACCTGCAACTCCTGATAAAAACGCACCAATGAAATAACCTAACCCAACAAGATAATTAAAAAAATATGTAACAATTGCTAAAACAATAATTCCTACAACAGCAATTGTTTTATACTGTCTATTTAAATAAGCTTTAGCTCCAATCTGAATAGCCTCTGCTATTTCTTGCATCTTTTCGTTTCCAGGGCTTGATGAAAGGATTTGTCCAGATAACAAGTAGCTATAAGCTACTGCTAAAATTCCTGTAAAAGATATTAAATATAACAGTTCTAAATAGTTTATCATTTATTAAAGCGATAAATGCCAAAATTATGAAAAAAAGGCAAGCTAAACTTTCGATTAATCTAATTAAAATTGTTAGTTAGCCCCCGTTTCGAATAGATTTTGAGAGTTTGTCCAATATTGCATTAAGGTAATTTATTTGAGTTCTTTCTAAAAAATACTCGGAAGCTCTAACATATTCACTGATTATAACATTTTTAGGGGTATTATGTTTAAACATTAACTCAAAAACCGCGGAAAACAAAATAATTTTTAAAAGTTTTCCAGTTTTTTTTAAGTCTATATCTTTATCCAGATTTTTTATAATGGTTTCCTCTATCAATTCTATCCGTTCCAATGTACCAGAAACTACATCTTTGATATACTTTTTATATTGGTTTTTTGGATAAACAATTTTTTCATCCGGATTCATAAGAGATCCATAAATTTTTTGAATAATTCTTACTCTTGGAGAGGAATTTTTAGAATTTTTTTGGGGCATTTTTTAAAACTGTAATTACAGCTTTTGCAGCTTCAGCACCTCTATTAAATCTATACTTCGCTTGATTTTTGTTTAAACAAGTTAAGATTGCATTTCCTATTGGTTTTTTTTCATTAATAGAAATCTGCATAATTGCGTTAGTTATAGCATTAGAAATTAAATCGAAATTTGTTGTTTTGCCTTTAATGATGCATCCAATCGCAATAAATCCGTCGTATTTTTTTATAACTCTTGATATTGTTACAGGTATTTCAAATGCTCCTGGAACTTCTATTAAGTTTATTAAAACATCCTTTTTTAATTCTTTTTGTAAAGTTTTTTTAGCGCTTTGATGAAGTTTATTAGTAACATCTTTATTGTATCTAGACATAATGATACAAATTTTAATTTTCATTTCATAATCTCCTGTTTGGTAATTTTTATACCATATCCGTCTAAGGCAATAATACGTTTTATCGATCTGGAAACTAATATCATTCTTCTTATTTTTAAATCTTTTATAATTTGAGCACCTATACCATAATATCTAAGAATCCTGCTGTTTTCAGAAGATGTTAGATTAAAGTTTATTCCTTTTATAAGAATAAGAGCAAAGTTATTATATTTGTTAAGATATTTTAGGGAACTTTTGAAAACGTCTTTATTAAAGTTTAAAAAACTATTTATAACATTAGTAGAGATTACTCTTACTCTTGAGGCTTTGGCTTTTGAAAAATTTCCTTTGGTTATAGCATAATGTTCCGCACCATCTAATTTACTTTTGAATGTTTTTAAATCAAAAATACCAAAATTTTTTATCTTTATTTTTTTATTAGAAGTGTATTTAATAAGTTTTTCATTTCTTAATCTGTGGGAAATTAAATCTTCGATTTTTGCAATTTTTAACTTATGCTTTTTTGCAAAAGGTATTAAGTCTTTGTATCTTGCCATGGTGCCGTCTTCGTTCATAACTTCACATATAACTGCACTTGGATTTAACTTTGCTAATTTTGAAATATCTACCGAAGCTTCTGTATGACCAGCTCTTTCAAGAACACCTCCATCTCTAGCGATTAAAGGAAAGACATGACCCGGTGAAACTATATTTTTTCTATTTGCGTTAGGTCTAATTGCTACTTTTATAGTTTTTGCTCTGTCCTGAGCTGAAATGCCGGTAGATATCCCTGTTTTAGACTCAATCGAAACAGTGAATGCTGTTTGTGTTCTAGACTTATTTATTGCTGACATTAAGGGTAAGTTTAATTTTTTTACTTTTTTAGATGTAAGAGCTAAACATATTAAACCTCTACCATGTTTAGCCATAAAATTTATTTTTTCAGAGTTGCATTTAGAGGCTGGAATAACTAAATCTCCCTCATTTTCTCTATCACCATCGTCTACTAGAATGAACATTTTTCCTTTCTTAGCATCACGTAAAATTTCTTTAATCTGTGAAAAAGCTTTTTGACTCATTATTTAGATAGTTTTAATATATATTTACCAAATATATCAAGCTCTACATTTACAATATCATTTACTTTAAGCTTATTTAAATTAGTTAACTTTAAAGTATGAGGTATAACATTTATTTCAAAAAACCTTTTAGAAACTTTTGAAATTGTTAAAGATACACCATTAATAGCGATAGAAGCCTTTTCAATTAAAATCTTGTATAATTTTTTATTTTTTAAATCTAATTTTATTACCCAAGTTCTATCTACGATATCTATTTTTCTAACTTTTGCTGTTGTGTCAACATGACCTTGTACATAATGTCCAGATATTTTTTGTTTGTTGAGTAAGGATTTTTCAATGTTAATTAATTTACCAGCTTTTGCATATTTGAAATTTGATCTTTTTAATGTTTCTTTAGATAGATAAAATAAAAAAGAATTTTTCTTTATTCTTATAAGTGTTAGACAAACACCATCACAGCATACTGACTCGCCAATGTCAGTTTTTTTGAACTTAATTTTTGAACTAATTTCTATAACAGCGCTTCCTAACACGTATTTGCTACTTTTTCTTATTACTTTTATTAGACCTAGATTATATATTATGCCATTAAACATTATTTAGCTTCACTTTATAGAGACTTTCTCCTTTTAAATTAACTTTTAATTTATTAAATAAATTTATTTTTTTAATATAATTAATTGGAGAAGAGTTGTACCCAAATTTTCCAAGTTTTTTATCTGATTTAAATATAAATAAGTTATAAATTAGTTTATATCTTAATAAAGAATTTAAAAAGGTTAATCCTGTTTCACATAAA